>NZ_BTGP01000009.1:0-70000 GCF_042854385.1 Erythrobacter sp. MTPC3 | reverse complement strand
AGTCACTGACCCATTATGCAAGAGGTACGCTGTCACCCCCTATGGGGCTCCAACTGCTTGTAAGCATCCGGTTTCAGGTACTGTTTCACTCCCCTAATCGGGGTGCTTTTCACCTTTCCCTCACGGTACTGTGTTCGCTATCGGTCATGTACGAGTATTTAGGCTTGGAGGGTGGTCCCCCCATGTTCAGACAGGATTTCACGTGTCCCGCCCTACTCAAGTCCTTTTCTAGTCTTTTCGCATACGGGGCTGTCACCCGCTATGGCCAAGCTTTCCAGAATGTTCTGCTAATAATAGAAAAGGCACTGGCCTGGTCCCGGTTCGCTCGCCACTACTACGGGAATCTCGGTTGATGTCTTTTCCTCCGGGTACTGAGATGTTTCAGTTCCCCGGGTTTGCTTCACCAAAGCTATATATTCACTAAGGTGATACCTTATCCACCTCTCTCAGCACCCGCGAACGGGTAGTGAAAGAAATGGTGAAGGTGGGTTTCCCCATTCGGAAATCGCCGGATCAAAGATTGCTCACATCTCCCCGACGCTTATCGCAGCGTGCCACGTCCTTCTTCGCCTGTACATGCCAAGGCATCCACCAAATGCTCTTACCTCACGCTTGAGAATCCACACCATCAACGACAAGCCTGCATAAAGTCTTGTTCGTCTTAATGATGATGCAGAGGAATTATCTCAGCCAGATAATCAAATATTTGATTGATTTGTGATGGTATGCGCCGCGTATAGATCACAGACCCGAAGGTCTGTACCTTTGCGACGATACCGCCACGGCATCGATTTAAAAACCCATTCACAATGTCAAAGTCGGCGACAAATTCGCCTGACCCGCCGAAGCGGGATCTGCTTTCTTTTCATCCTGGAGTATAAAGAACGGCTCGCTTGCAGTGAACTGCAGCGTGCTTGTCTGGTGGAGCCTATCGGGATCGAACCGATGACCCCCTGCTTGCAAAGCAGGTGCTCTCCCAGCTGAGCTAAGGCCCCTAAGACCCAGACAATAACTGGCCAAAAAACTTGGTAGGTCCGAGTGGATTTGAACCACCGACCTCACCCTTATCAGGGGTGCGCTCTAACCAACTGAGCTACGGACCTACACCGCCTCGAGCGGACTTAAGACCGCGAGGGGCGTGAGCCGGCTCAGGCATTTACCCAACGCGCAGCTTTCCAGCTGCCCGAGGGCAATCTCCAGTGATGAAAGGACATGAGGACGACGGCAATGTTCTTTGGAAGCTGCGAAGCACTTTCCGGGACAAGCCCAGACGCTTTCGCAATCAATCCTTAGAAAGGAGGTGATCCAGCCGCAGGTTCCCCTACGGCTACCTTGTTACGACTTCACCCCAGTCGCTGATCCCACCGTGGTTAGCTGCCTCCAGTAAACTGGTTAGCGCACTACCTTCGGGTGAAACCAACTCCCATGGTGTGACGGGCGGTGTGTACAAGGCCTGGGAACGTATTCACCGCGGCATGCTGATCCGCGATTACTAGCGATTCCGCCTTCATGCTCTCGAGTTGCAGAGAACAATCCGAACTGAGACATCTTTTGGAGATTAGCTTACCCTTGCGAGTTCGCTGCCCACTGTAGATGCCATTGTAGCACGTGTGTAGCCCAGCCTGTAAGGGCCATGAGGACTTGACGTCATCCCCACCTTCCTCCGGCTTATCACCGGCAGTTTCCTTAAAGTGCCCAACTAAATGATGGCAACTAAGGATGAGGGTTGCGCTCGTTGCGGGACTTAACCCAACATCTCACGACACGAGCTGACGACAGCCATGCAGCACCTGTCACTAGGTCCCCGAAGGGAAGGAATCTGTCTCCAGAAACCGTCCTAGGATGTCAAAGGCTGGTAAGGTTCTGCGCGTTGCTTCGAATTAAACCACATGCTCCACCGCTTGTGCAGGCCCCCGTCAATTCCTTTGAGTTTTAATCTTGCGACCGTACTCCCCAGGCGGATAACTTAATGCGTTAGCTGCGCCACCCAAGCTCTATGAGCCCGGACAGCTAGTTATCATCGTTTACGGCGTGGACTACCAGGGTATCTAATCCTGTTTGCTCCCCACGCTTTCGCACCTCAGCGTCAATAACTGTCCAGTGAGTCGCCTTCGCCACTGGTGTTCTTCCGAATATCTACGAATTTCACCTCTACACTCGGAATTCCACTCACCTCTCCAGTATTCTAGCTATCCAGTTTCAAAGGCAGTTCCGGAGTTGAGCTCCGGGATTTCACCCCTGACTTAAATAGCCGCCTACGCGCGCTTTACGCCCAGTAATTCCGAACAACGCTAGCTCCCTCCGTATTACCGCGGCTGCTGGCACGGAGTTAGCCGGAGCTTATTCTCTAGGTACTGTCATTATCATCCCTAGTAAAAGAGCTTTACAACCCTAAGGCCTTCATCACTCACGCGGCATTGCTGGATCAGGGTTTCCCCCATTGTCCAATATTCCCCACTGCTGCCTCCCGTAGGAGTCTGGGCCGTGTCTCAGTCCCAGTGTGGCTGATCATCCTCTCAGACCAGCTATAGATCGTCGACTTGGTAGGCCGTTACCCCACCAACTATCTAATCTAACGCGGGCCCATCTAAAGGCGATAAATCTTTGGTCCGAAGACATTATCCGGTATTAGCTCAAATTTCTCTGAGTTATTCCGAACCTAAAGGCAGGTTCCCACGCGTTACGCACCCGTGCGCCACTAACCCCGAAGGGTTCGTTCGACTTGCATGTGTTAGGCATGCCGCCAGCGTTCGTTCTGAGCCAGGATCAAACTCTCAAGTTTGTGTCACATACTAAACAAGCACGGGGATAACCCCGCTGACCTGCTTGGCATGAGCTTCAAGGAGCCGATAACCTGCTGTCAAACGTAATGGATACGAATGAACATGCATCATCAAAGCCGAGCGTGGTGCCCGACTAGGATGTGGCAATCGGCTTCATTTAACCGGTTACTGGAGCCTTGAGGTCCCCAGACCGGGCGCCGTCGCCCACATGTCCCTTCATCAAAAACTAACAATGTCAAAGAGCCTACCAACATGAATTAGCGGACAGCAATGGTTTCCCCGATTTACACCGGGGGACCGGCTATCCGATTATGTTGGCGACCGTTCGTTGCGAGCCGATTAGAAACCGTCTGCGCCGCGTCGGTGAAGCCCATCTAGGCGGGGTCGAAGATTCGGTCAACGCCTTTTTGCAATTTTATTTCACATTTGAGTAAAAATCGCAGTTTTCTGGGATTCTCCGGTGTTCGTCGTGGGTTAGAGATGGCGCTGCCCCCTGAATTTTCAAGCCCGGGACCAGCGGCTGACCATCAATATGGGGCCGATTCACCTATGAATCGCCGTTCAGAGCCGACCAAATATTCACCATTCGCCTCTACCGACCCGATTCATGGATGGCAGAACGCCCGATTCCCCGAATCAAACAGGTGCGGCAGCACACAGCGTTGATTCGCGTCACAAAGAGATTCGGGAATCGGGTCTTAATCCCGAAGGTTCCGCCGCCCCCTTATATAGAGGCGACGAAACAGGTTTTGCCGGCCGGGTCCGTTCGGCCATTGCGTGGCGCTGGGGCACGCAGGTGGCGGCGCAGGTCATCACCTGGACTTCGACCATAATGGTGGTGCGCCTGCTGGAGCCGACCGATTACGGCCTGTTTGCCATGAGCCAGGTGGTGCTGACCGCCCTCGCCTTCCTCAACGGGCAAAGCCTTGCGACCTCGCTTGTGCAGACCGACCGGATCGATGAACGCCGGATCGGTCAGATATTCGGTATGCTCCTGCTATCGAATATTATGCTGGCGGCTGTGCAGTTCGCATCGGCCCCATATGCTGCGGCGTATTTCGGCGAGCCGTTGGTGGCGGACATGTTGCGGGTGCAGGCCGTCATCTTTCTCACCATCCCCTTCATCGCGCTGCCTTCGGAATGGCTGGCGCGGCAATTGCAGTTCCGCAAACAAGGCACGGTCAACATGGCGAGCGCGGCGGTCGGTGCAGCTCTCGCGCTGGCGCTGGCATGGACCGGGTTCGGGGTGTGGGCGCTGGTATATGCCCCCATCGCGATGTTCGCGGTTCGAGCCATCGGCCTGACGCTGGCATCGGGGCTGCGGATCAAACCGGTCTTCGACCCGCGCGGCGCATGGGATCTGCTGTCTTTCGGAGGTACGCTGACGCTGTGCCAGTTTTTCTGGATCATCCAGAGCCAGAGCGACATCGTGATCGCGGGCCGCCTGCTGCCGACCTATGACCTTGGTCTGTATTCAGAGGCACTGTTCCTCACGCTGATTGTCACGGGTCGGTTTATTCCGCCGATCAATGAGGTGGCGTTGGCTGCGTATTCAGAACTGCACCGCGCTGGCAAACCGCTTGGCCAGTATTTCCTGCGCACGG
Source organism: Erythrobacter sp. MTPC3 (assembly GCF_042854385.1). NCBI lineage: Bacteria > Pseudomonadati > Pseudomonadota > Alphaproteobacteria > Sphingomonadales > Erythrobacteraceae > Erythrobacter > Erythrobacter sp. MTPC3. The sequence continues at coordinate 65,613 of NZ_BTGP01000009.1, read as the reverse complement.
CGCGCATGGTGATGATGGTGAGCGCGCCTGTATATATAGGCCTCTCGCTCACCAGTGAGGCTGCGATCCTGACCCTGTTCGGTGAAAAGTGGGCCGGGATGGTGCCGATCGTCGGCGGCCTTGCGATGATCATGCCGGCCTTTGCACTGCAGCTGATCTGTGCGCCCGTCACCAATGCGATGGGGCGGCCCGGCATATATCTGTTTACCGCCATCTGCGGCGCGATCATCATGCCATCGGCTTTCCTGTGGGGCGTGAGCGGCGGCTTTCTCGACGGCGACAGCCGGACGATGGGCCTGGTCCATGCCTGGTGGGCAGCCGCGCCCCTGCTGCTCGCCGTGACACTGGCGATGACTCTGCCGCGCATCGGCGTCTCGGTTTTCGCGCTGGTAAAAGAGCTTGCCCCCGTGGCGCTTGGCTGCGGAGCGATGGCGGCGGCGGTGCTGGCAGCGCAGCACTTTGCCCCGATTGACGCGCCAATGCTCGACCTGCTGCGCAGCGCGGCCATCGGTGCCGGAGTATATGCCGCCACATTCCTGATCGCATTTCGCCCGATGCTGCGCGAGACGTGGGCGATGCTGAGGCAGCGCGATCCGGCGGCCAGTGTAGCGGACACACCTTAGGGCATTTGGGCAAAAGCCCCGCATCTGGTATCGTCGTCCGTTCTTGGGAGAGGAACACCATATGGCGAAATTTCTGGCGCTGGCCGCCCTGCCGCTTGGCCTGATTGCAGCAACCGCATCGGCCAATTCAGCTGCATTGGTGGAGCCGCCGATCAAAGCGCTGGAGACACAGTCCATCGCGCCCGATTTCACCAACCCGGCGACCGAAATCCTCCAACTGGAACAAGAGCGTCACCGCAGGCTGACCATCCCCGTCACCATCGAAGGTTCGGGACCATACAACTTCCTGATCGACACAGGCAGTCAGGCAACCGCCGTCACGCACCACATCAATGACAATCTGTCGCTGGAGCCGCTGGGCCGCGCGCAGTTGGTCGGTATGGCCAGCATCCGGCCGGTCGATGTGGTCGAGGTCAACAACCTCGTCGTCGGGTCGCACACAATCCATTCGATCAGCGCGCCGGTGCTCAATCGCAGCCATGTGGGGGCGGACGGGATAATCGGGCTGGACTCGCTACAGGATTTCCGCGTCCTCATTGATTTCCGCAACGATACAATCGCGCTCGAGGACCTGACGAAGAAACAGACGAGGTCCGGTTTCGAAATCATCGTGAAAGCGCGCCAGAAACTGGGCCAGCTGCTCATCACAGATGCTCTGGTCGAAGGGGTACGGGCGACCGTCATCATCGACACCGGCGCGCAGGCGAGCCTTGCCAACAATGCGCTGCGCAACCGCATCCGGACCAAGCGGTCTCAGGAAGTGACAACTATGGACGTGAACGGCGTGACGATGGTGGGCGATGCGGTGAACATCCGCTCGCTCACGATTGAGGGGCTGACGCTGACCAATATGCCGCTGACATTCGCCGATGCGCCCGCGTTCGAGGCGCTGGGGTTGAAGGACACGCCGGTCCTCTCGCTTGGGATGCAGCACCTCAAATTGTTTGACCGGGTGGCAATCGATTTTTCAAACCAGCGCATCCTGTTCGATGTGCCGCGCGACATCGCCCGGCAATTGCGAAGGGCGCGGCAATCAAACTTTGTCAAACCCTTCCCCAACTGAGGTCGCCATGCGGTAACCTTGTCATAAGCCCGGCGCGCGCCCACATGCACGCTCGCAATGCCGCCTGACGCAGCCTCCCCCGACCAGCCGAAGAGCACCGTCCCCGACGCCGAAGGCTGGCCGACACTAAAACGGTTTTTCCCCTATCTTTGGCCCAAGGACCGGCCCGATCTGAAACGCCGCATCGCGCTTGCCCTGCTGCTGGTGCTTGCCTCCGAAGCGGTCGTGCTGGCCATGCCGTTTGCCTACAAGGCCGCGATTGACCGGATGGCGGGCGATATCGACGGCAGCACGCTGGCGGTCATCGCGCTGGTCGTCGCCTATGCAGCATCGCGGTTCGGCAACACCGCGATCAACAATCTGCGCAACATCTCCTTTGAACGGGTCGGGCAGGTGGCAACCGCACGGCTGGCACAGGATGTGTTTCGCCGGATGCACCGCCTGTCGCTGCGCTTTCACCTCAACCGCCGCACGGGAGAGATGACTAAGATCATCGAGCGCGGGACCAAGACCATCGACACGATGCTCTATTTCCTGCTGTTCAACATCGCGCCGACATTCATCAGCATGACCGTGATGGCCATTGTCTTCTGGACGATGTTCGGGTGGGAACTGGTCACAGGCACGGCGTTGGCGGTGGTGCTGTATATCTGGGTCACGCAGGTCATCACCGAATGGCGCGTCAAATTGCGGCGGGACATGAATGCGCTGGATGGCACCGCGCTGCACCGGGCCGTAGATTCGCTGCTGAACTACGAAACGGTCAAATATTTCGGCGCGGAGCAGCGGGAACATGCGCGTTATGCCGATGCCGCCGATGCCTATGCCGAGGCCGCGATAAAAACCGACAATTCGCTGGCCATGCTCAACATCGCGCAGGCGCTGATCACCAATGGATTGATGGCAGGGGCGATGGCCTTCACCGTCTGGGGCTGGTCGCAGGGCCGGTTTACACCGGGCGATCTGGTGCTGATCAACACCTATTTGCTCCAGCTGTTTCGCCCACTCGACATGCTCGGCTTTGTCTATCGCACCATCCGGCAAGGCCTTGTCGACATGGCCGAGATGTTTCGTCTCATTGATACGGACATCGAGGTGAAGGATGCTCCCGGCGCGCCGCCGCTGGCTGTGCGCGAACCACACGTCACGTTCGATAATGTGACTTTCCAGTATGATGACGGGCGCACCATCCTCGACGGGCTGAGCTTTGAAGTACCCGCTGGCTCCTCGCTCGCAATCGTAGGGCCATCAGGCGCGGGCAAAAGCACGATCGGGCGGCTATTGTTCCGGTTTTACGATCCGCAGTCGGGACGCATTTTGATCGATGGCGAGGACATTGCGCAGGTTCAGCAGGACAGTGTGCGCGCCGCCATCGGCATCGTCCCGCAGGACAGCGTGCTATTCAACGACACGCTTGCCTACAATATCGCATACGGCGCCGAAGGTGCCGATCAAGAGACGGTTGATCAAGCCGCGCGCGATGCGGCGCTGATGCCTTTGATCCAGCGTCTGCCCGATGGTTTTGACACGACAGTTGGCGAGCGCGGGCTTAAACTGTCCGGCGGAGAGAAACAGCGCGTCGCCATCGCCCGCACGCTGGTGAAGAACCCGCCGATCCTGCTGCTGGACGAAGCGACGAGCGCGCTCGACACCCGCACGGAGCAAGAGATCCTCGGCACGCTCAAACGGCTCGAAGAGGGACGCACCACGATTGCGATTGCACACCGGCTTTCGACCATCGCTGATGCCGACCGCATTCTCGTTCTGGACCACGGACGACTGGCGGAAACTGGAACCCACGAAGAGCTGCTTTCAAAAGGCGGCCTTTACACAGAAATGTGGGCGCAGCAGGCGTCCGAGCGCACTTCCGATGCACCGCAGGAGGAGGAGGCGGAATAAACCGCCGCCCCGCTTTTTCCCGTCATTCCGCTTCAGTCGCGTCGGCGGCTGGCGGCATCAACAATGCCGCTGTCGATAGGTCGAGCATGTCCGCCGGGATCACTTCGATCTCGCTTCGCACTGCTTTCAAATCTTCGAGAAATTGCGACGCATCGCCGACAATCACCAGCGTAGCCTTGGCCGGATCGACATAGGTTCGCGCCGCCGCGCTTGCAGCTTCGGCGCTCACCTCATTTAGCCGCGAGGCAAAGCGGGCTGCCTCTGCCGGTTCCAGCCCTTGCTGAAGCAGCGTCGCGACGATGGAGTTGAAACCGCCGCTCGTCTCTAGCGCGCGGGCATAACTGCCGGAAAGATACAGCCGCCGTTTTGCGAGCAGATCATCCGCCAGGTCTTCGCTGCCGAGGCGGGCGAATTCATTGAGGAAAATCTGCGCGACCTCGTCAGCCGTGTCATTCTTTGTTTGCGCGCTCGCCGTCAGGATTGATTCGTCTGCGCGGTCGGCAAAGCCGGAATAGGCACCGTAGCTTAGCGAACGCTTGGTCCGGATTTCCTCGAACAAACGCCCGCTCGATCCGCCGCCCAGCACACTGTTGGCAAGTTCCAGCGGGTAGAAATCCGCATCCTTGCGCGATGGTGCGCGCACGGCAGCGATGACCGATGCCTGGCCCGCATCGGGCATGTCGATCACAATCGTGCGGACACGCTGCGCTTCGCCGGCAGCTTCCTCCGGCACGTCGCCAGCGGGCGTCGCCACGGTCCAGTCGCCGAACATCTGCTCCGCCGCCGCGATGGCCGCATCTGGCGCGATACCGCCGCTGACCACGATCTGCATATTATCCGGGTGGAAATACGCCTCGCGGTAGGCGAGCAAATCTTCGCGCGTGATTGCGGCGAGAGTTTCCGCCGTGCCGCCGGGCTGCGTGCCATAAGGCGCATCACCGTACATCGCGACGCGGATGGCGAACCGGGACAGGCTGCCCGGCTCTTTCATGGCAACCGATAGCCCGCTGACCGCGCGGTCACGTTCGCGGGCAAATTCGTCCTGCGGATAGATTGCGCCGCGCACGATTTTCGCCGCCAGCGCGCCCGCCTCGCCCAAATTGGCGACCGGAGCGGTCAGGTTGAAACTGGTGCCATCGCTGCCCGCGCCGCCGCCGAACGATGCGCCAAGGCTTTCGAACTTCGCAGCAATTGCCTGCGCGTCCATGCCCTCCACGCCCTTGTCAGCAAGACCCGCTGCAAGCTGCGCGATCCCGGCCTTTGCTCGCGGATCGGTTTTGCTGCCCCCGGGGACAAGCATCGAAATCGTCGCAATCGGCACATCACCGGTCTGCACGGCGACAACGCGGATGCCATTGGACAGCGTGCCCTCGGTGATTTCAGGCGCGGCCACATCCGGCGTGGCACCGGGCGGCGGAGGCGCCATGCGCTCGCCTTCGGGTTTGACCTCGCGGATCACTCCTGTTGCAGGCGGCAGGGTTCGGAATTCCGGCATCGGCACCGGATTTGCGTAGGTCGAGGGATCATCCTCGCCTTGGGTATAGGTCATCAAAACGCGCTTTTGCGGATCAAGATATTTCGCTGCGACGCGCATTACATCATCGGCTGTCACTTCGGTGATCTCGGACAGGCGGCGATCCGCGAAATCGGGATCGCCGGAGCTGACCAGCGCCTCGCCCAGTTCAAAAGCCCGCCCGCGCGCGGTTTCGCGGCGGCGCAGGGTGCTGACGATGATCTCGCTCTTGGCCTCGGCCAGCTCCGCTTCGGTCACAGGCGCTGAGCTGATCCGGGCGATTTCGGCGTCGAGAGTGGCCGCCGCGGCGTCCATCTTGTCCTCACCCGAGACAACGGCATAGGTGCTGATCTGCCCTGCCTCGCGGAACATCGACACGCCAGCGGCAACCTGGACGGCCTGCCCGGTGCGCACGAGTGCATTGTCGAGCCGGCTGTTATCCCCGCGCGACAGGATCGCCTCCATCACTTCAAGCGCGGCGGCATCGGGCGACGTTACCGGCGGCGCTTTATACAGCGCGCCGACAACCGGCAGCGGCACGTTAGGCGCGGTCGCGTTTACAGTCCGTGGTCCGGTGAGTTCCGGTTCGCGCAGGTCGATGGCAAGATCAACCGGATTGGAACGCGGCGGGATGTCATCGAAATATTCGCTGACAAGGCTGCGCAGCTCGCCCATCTCAAAATTGCCAGCCACAATCAGCGTCGCGGTGTCGGGGCCGTAATACGCCTCGTAAAAAGCACGCGCGTCATCCAGCGTCGCGCTGTCGAGATCCTCAATCGATCCGATGCCCGGACGCCGGTGCGGCATTACGTCGAATGCATTTTCGGCAATCACGAAACGCTGCAAGCGGCCATAGGGCGGCGCGAGGACGCGCTGGCGCAGTTCCTCTTTTACGACGCCGCGCTCGGTCTCGAACACCTCATCGTCGACCACGACTTTCGCCATGCGTTCGCGGTGGGTCCACAGCATCGTTTCGAGATAGGCGGCGGGCACCTGTTCGAAATAATTGGTGCGATCGACCCAGTTCGATGCGTTGCGCGTGCCGCCAATATCGGCGGTCAGGCCGTAGATCATGTTGTACGGCATATTCTCGGTCTTGCGGCTGAGGATATGTTCGAACAGGTGCGCAAAACCGCTGCGCCCTTCGGGATCGAGCTTTGATCCGATATCGTACCACAGCGATGTCGTCACCGTGCTGGTGGTTTCATCGGGGATCGCGATAACGCGCAAACCGTTATCCAGCATCCACATCGTGTATTCGATTTTAGGAACGGTAAGGGCAGACGCATCGGTCGCCGCATCGTGATCACCGTGGCCATCGGCCAGAGCCGGTGCAGCCGCAATAAGAGCGGTGGCGGCAGCGCCCGCCAGCATCATCGTTTTCATCATGTGTGATCTTCCCCGTTGGTATCTCGCACCCTGCATTAAAGCGGTTGCGCCGGGAAGGCTCAAGGGTGAAGCGCGTCTGCGGCGACGAACGGGCGAGTCTTATCGACGCGCGTCTTGCGAGAGTCGGCGGAGAAGCTCCAATGCCTCCAGCCGCCGCTCCCAAGGGACAAAAATATGATCGTGGTGAAATCCGGCGACCACGTTGCAGGCAATACCCTGCTGGGCGAGCGCGCCGGATACCGCAGCGGTCAGTCCAACCCCTTTGAGGTCGGAATGAACTTTCAGGGTGATACGCGCAAAGCCGGGCAAATCGTCAGCTTGATCGGCCGAGCAAATTAACGTCGTCCCTTCTTCCTCCCGGATGACAGCGAACGGTATTTCGAAGAGCGGTTCTTCCTCGTCTTCCTGTTCGAAAACCCAGCCGTGCTCCTCAAGCATGACCGGCTCCATACCCGCCAGCATTTCCTGAAGATCGCTGACGGGCTGGCTCATTACAGGATGTATTTCGAAAGGTCGGTGTTGCCCGCCAGATCGCCTAGGCGCTCACTGACATAATCGGCGTTGATCGTGATCGTCTCACCAGAGTGATCTTCCGCTTCGAAACTGATTTCCTCGAGCAGTTTTTCCATCACCGTCTGAAGCCGCCGCGCGCCGATATTTTCGATATTCTCGTTCACGGTCGCCGCAATCCGGGCGATGGCCTGAACCGCGTCATCGGTGAACACCAAATCGACTTTCTCCGTGCCGATCAGAGCGCGATATTGCTCCACCAAATTGGCACGGGTTTCAGACAGGATGCGCACGAAATCCTCTTCGGTCAGCGCGCGCAGTTCAACCCGGATCGGCAGACGGCCCTGCAATTCGGGCAGCATGTCGGACGGTTTTGCCAAATGGAACGCGCCGCTGGCGATAAACAGCACGTGGTCCGTTTTCATCGGGCCGTATTTGGTGCTGACGGTCGTGCCCTCAATCAGCGGGAGCAGATCACGCTGCACGCCTTCGCGGCTGACCGATCCGCCGCGCACATCGCTGACCGCGATTTTGTCAATCTCGTCTAGAAATACGATGCCGTTGGTTTCGGCATTTTGCAGAGCGACGCGGGCAACATCATCCTGGTCCATGCGCTTTTCCGCCTCTTCATCGACTAACTTGTCCCACGCTTCGGGCACGCGCAGCTTACGCTTTTTCGCAGGCGTCTTGCCCATCGCCTTGCCCAGCATATCGCCCAGGTCGATCATGCCCATATTGCCGCCTGCCCCCGCCATATCGAATGGCATGGTAGGCGCCTCGGTCACTTCGATTTCAACCTCGGTTTCGTTCATGGAATTGTCGGTGATGCGCTGGCGGAAACTTTCGCGCGTCGCCTCGCTCGCGTTCTGGCCGACCAGCGCATCGAGCAGCCGCTCCATCGCAGCCTCGCTGGCCGCTTCGCGCACGGCATCGCGGCGGCGGTCTTTTTCCAGCCGGATCGCCTCTTCGACGAGGTCGCGGGCGATCTGTTCGACATCGCGCCCGACATAGCCAACCTCGGTAAACTTGGTCGCCTCGATCTTTACGAACGGCGCCTCTGCCAGTTTGGCGAGGCGGCGGCTGATCTCTGTCTTGCCGCAGCCGGTCGGACCGATCATCAGGATGTTCTTGGGCGTAACCTCGTCGCGCAAATCCGCGCCCAGCCGCTGACGCCGCCAGCGATTGCGCAGCGCCACGGCAACCGCGCGCTTGGCTTCTTTCTGGCCAATGATGTGATCGTCAAGAGCGGCGACAATCGCCTTTGGTGTGAGGTTATCGGTCATAATTTCCTGAAGTTTGCGGGGTGGCGGAGAGGTTAAACCGTCTCAAGCGTCACATTGCCGTTGGTGAACACACAGATATCGGCGGCGACTGCCATTGCCTTACGCGCGATCTGTTCTGCATCGTCTTCGTAATCGGACAGTGCGCGGGCAGCCGCCAGCGCGTAATTGCCGCCCGAACCGATGGCCGCAATGCCGCCTTCGGGTTCAAGCACATCGCCATTGCCGGTCAGCACCAGCAGGCTTTCTTCGTCGGCGACGATCATCAACGCTTCGAGATTGCGCAGGTATTTGTCGGTGCGCCAATCCTTGGCCAGTTCAACAGCGGCGCGCATCAGCTGGCCGGAATACTGCTCCAGCTTGGCCTCGAGCCGTTCAAACAGGGTGAAGGCATCGGCGGTGGCGCCCGCAAATCCGGCAACGACTTTTCCGCCATCGCCGATCCGGCGCACCTTGCGCGCGTTCGGTTTCATCACGGTGTTGCCCATGGAAACCTGCCCGTCGCCTGCAATCACGGTTTTGTCGCCGCGTTTGATGCCGACAATGGTGGTGCCGTGCCACTGCGTAAGGCCGTGGCTCGCCTGATCATTGCTCATGCCCAGCGATATGGGCGCTCAAATATTGAGGTCAAGCGCGGCGCAGCAAGGACGTTATTGGCCGGGACCGCCGCCGCCGCCCAGTCCGCCGACCTGACCAATATTGCCGAACAGGTCTTCGAGGAAGCCGCGTTCCCGCCCAAGCGTCGGCGTTTTGTCACCATCGGGCTGCAGGTAGACCACCTCATCAAGGCCGCTGGTGTCGACTGTGGCAACATTGCCTGCCTCATCAAACCGCACGGCCAGCACCGAATGGCTCTGGATACGCGGGCGCACAAATGGCTTACGCCCCGTTACGCTGGAAATGTAATACCACACCGGCTCACCATACTGGCTGGTAAAGGTCGGACGGCCAAGCGTGCCTTCGACAGAACGCTGGTTGTCGATGCCCGGCTGGATGGAATTGAGCAACGTCGTGTCGATCACATAGCCGCGCGATTCGCGGATCGAAGAGCAAGCGCCCAGCGCCAGAAGCGCGCCCGAAAGCAGCGCGATCCGGGCGGTGCGTCCGCCTGAGAATTCCCAAACCCGATTACGTTGACCCATAGTGTTAGTCAGTTCCCGTTTGCTCTGTCATTGCCGCGGCGTGGCGGCTAACTATATCAATCACACACGGCCTTACGGTGAAGCCTGCGCCCTTGCAATATTGCAGGCGCGCAGAACTGGGGTGAACAGGTTGAATTGCGGCTGAATGGCCCTGCAATGCGTATCTGGTCCGTCATTCGCCGGAACGGGCGATCCGGTCGCGGGTTGGCCAGAGGTGTAACAGTCAACAGGCGCCGGTATCGCACCGCGTGCCGGATCAGAAAGAATGCCAGACCCAATGTCCTTCCTCTCCCGCATGCTTGGCACTGCCCCCGACCCGCGCGAAGGGCTGCGCCCGCTATGGCACCGCGTGATCGAACTGGCGCGAGAACCGTCGTTCTACAGCGATTGCAAGGTGGCCGATAATGTTGCGGGACGGTTTGACCTGATCACCGCGATCCTGTGCACCGTGATGGTGCGGGTGGAGGCGTCCGATATGCGCTCAGAAAGCGCGCTGCTGGCGGAATTATTCGTCGATGACATGGACAGCCAGCTGCGCGAACTGGGCATCAACGATGTCGTGGTGGGCAAACATGTCGGAAAGCTGATGAGCGTGCTCGGCGGCAGGCTGGGCGCGTATCGCAGCGCGCTGACTGCGGGCGACAGCGATAAAATGAGCGCGGCCATCAGGCGCAACGTGACTTTTGCAGAGGGCGCCGATGAGGAGGCAGGCGCGCAGTGCGTCACCCGCAAACTGATGGCCCTATCACAGCGGCTTGCCGGTTTCAGCGACGAGGAGATGCTGAAGGCGAGCGGGATCTGGTGATGGACGGCGAACTCACCCGCCTGGTCAAAGCCCGCCCACTCCCGGCAGAACCGGTCGTAATCGAAGCCGACGAGGCAGAGCGCGCCGCGCTGGCCAAACGCTTCGGCCTCGCCTCTGTCGCCAGCTTGCGCGCAGAAATCGCGCTGGAAGACAAGGCACAGGCGGTCCGCGCATCGGGCCTTGTCACTGCGCAGCTCATGCAGACCTGCGCGGTATCTTCCGAAGATTTTCCTGTGACCATTTCCGAACCGCTCGACCTGCGTTTCGTCCCTGAAAACCCTGCCCATTATGCTGAAGGCACAGAGTTCGAGATCGAAGCGGATGATTGCGACGAGATCGAATATGCAGGCGACATGTTCAACCTGGGCGAGGCAGTGGCGCAGACGCTGGGCCTAGCCATTGATCCGTATGCCGAGGGGCCGAATGCCGATGCTGCGCGCAAAGCTGCCGGTATCGTCGAGGAAGGCCAGCAATCAGGCCCGCTGGCCGATGCGCTGGCGGCGCTGAAGAAAGACTGACCGCGCGCCGGAAACGAGCCAGAAACGAAAAGGCCCCGCAATCGCTTGCGAGGCCTTTTTTGATATTTGTCCGATCAGGATACGCCGATCAAAACGGGAATCACGGGGACCCCGCTGTAACTAGCGATGTAACTCAGTAATTTCCTAGAGAAATCAGTGGGCTACAGAATTCTTCCTTTGTGGCCCTGTAACTTGTTGCCAGTCAGGTGCCGAGCTAGCCCATCGCAGAGCGATGGGTCCATGGCTTAACCTGCGAGCATTGCACAATGGCAGGTCCAGCGCTACGCGATAATGGATGGCTCCACGCTGGCCCTGCCTCTTCCAGAGCAGTCAGCTGAAAGAATTGTCCTAACCATAGGGTTCAGCGCGAACCGCGAGGCGTTTTTTGTGGGCTGGCCAACGAGCCCTCGGCCAGTCCCGTCGGCGCTTCGTCTTCTAACCAGCGATCGAACCTAGCCGCTGCCTTGGTTGCCATTGAAGCTACCATGTTACCGGCGAACCGCACTGGTCGTGAAGTTGCGACGCCCACTACACCCTTGGTGGCCATTTCTGCCATGTTTACCGTCGTTCTCGCAGTGTGGACCGTTGCAGTGCTGAGGCCTTCCGCCAGCGACTCTAGCGCATCACCGGTTTCCTTGTATTTTGCAGACGCGCTGCGCACTCCGCTCAGGATAGCAAAGATCCCAACGCCGCCGACGCCCGTAAGCACGGCATCCAGTGCTGTATCGCTAATGTCTAACACTGTCCCGCCAAGCGCGAGATAAACCGTATCGGTCAGATCCTCATTGGAATACCCTCCATCGAGTGAACCGGTGATACTGGCGACCTCTGTCGTGCTGATAACGGGGATCCCATCGGCGACGGTATCAATATAACTGGCGCTATCGGTGGCCTTGATCTGATAGGCGACACCGTCGATCACGATGTCCGTGTCGGGATGGTTGAAGTGTTCGTGAAGTTCCCCTCCGAAGCTGGATTCTACGTGGGCCTCGAAGAGGGCGCCTTTGGTGAGGTTGGCCAAGCCAGCAAGTTCGGGTCCTGCCATGGTCAAGGTATCGAACCAGATTTCGGTATCGGTCATATCGGCGTAATTGCCGTTTACAGCGCGCAAGCTGTCGAAGACGTTTCCAGCCTGACTGATATCGCCCCACGCAGAAATTGGCACCGATAAGGCCGAGAGCATGAGCGCACCTTGCACAACGCGCTGATCGTCAAACTTGTCATGAGGACGCGCCGGAATAGAGGCGATAGCATCCTTTTGGATATCGCGTGTTCGACGTTCGACGCGGTCGGAAAGATCGCGAAAATAGCTTTCGGTTTTGGCGATGTCGCCTGAGGCGATGAGTTTCTGGCGGGCTCTCCGCAGCTCCTCAATTTTCTCCTCAACTTCTTCGAAATCCGGACGAGTTAGGTCGAACCACCACTTGAGACGCCGACTTTCTCGCTCTTCGTCCAACCGTTTCTCCGCATCGGCCTTGAGCTTGACGAGATTTTCAATCGCACCACTGATTGTTCGCTCAGCCTTGATCGCCGGCGATTCCGAACGCTGTAGTTCGATTTGTTGCCGAACTATCGTTCTGGCATTTTCGCAGAGCTCACGGACCCTCCGGCTACGTTCATTGCGAACCTCAACTTCTAAAACTCGCTCAAGGTGATGGGAAATTTGCGGACTAGAAGCGGCATATAGGTCGCGAATTGCTGGATCCGTCTCGGCGGACCTCCGAAGATCATGAACTATGTTTCGGATGTCTACGGAAGAGATCGAGCCTATTGCTGTAGCAATATCTCGTTCGGCTGAAATGAAGCGCTGAAGCCTAGATCTCGAACGACTGGCAACTAAGAACGCGGCGATAAAGGCCAAGCTGAACAACGCGCCAAGGACAATGATCAGGTGGCTATCGAGCGAGGTCCAGCCGAGCAGGGAAGCCAACGCGATCGACGTCATAGTTACACCAGCGATCGACCACGTGACGCGCCTCCAAAAAGTAGCTTTGGTCTGCAGGGCAGAGCGCACAGCGTTTTTTGCATCCATCTGGTTCACCTGAGATCGTTGGTCAGAAGCCCACGACATACTAAGAGATAATAACTCTCGGGATGACCTTCACTTCGAAAGCTGCGAAGCTCCAGCGAGCCTTTTTCCGATCATAGCTTATTATGGCACGTCCCTTGATCTGCTCCCCATCAGAGATCTGTGAAGCCGCAATGAGCGTCGGAGATATGAAGGTTCCGTCCTCCATGAAGCCCATTCCGTTACTTACGCGAACCGGCCCGCTGAACTCCTTCAAGAGATGCGCTGGGGCTGGCTGATCCGATGGTTCAATGGTGAGAAGGTTGGTCTTTTTTGTTCCAGCACCGGCCACTTGCTCAACGCGAACGGCTACAACATCGCCAACCTGTGGCTTATCGTTGTATTTCGAAAAGAAGCAGATCCCATCGGTGGTCTTGTCGACAGTGAAGTGGAACAGTTTCTTATCGGTGTTCAAGCGATCGATAACCGCCAGGCGAACAGGAATTTGCGCAACCAAATAATTGTCGGCGGGCGCGACCAACTGTTCGTAGAAGGCGGCTGAAGGCTCAACAGCTTGGGCATCGGCAAACCATGACCGTTCAGAAAGCTCCTCAGCCTTCCTTGGTATGCGCTGCCCTTTTTGCTGTTTGTGGCGGATGACCTGCTCAATCTCGCCGCGCGCCTGCCCTGGGTGATCACGGCGAATGCACTCGGCAAACTTCAAGCGTAGCTTGCCGATAAACTCCTCTTTTGGAGAGCAGAGAAGCGCCTTTGCATAACAGCCTTGTTTGATATCAGGATCCGGAACCAGATCTCCGAGAACCTCCCACGCCCAATACTCGCGCGACATGGAGCGAACGAAGGCCACCGCGCGGTCGCGAGCTTCATCGCTTCGGCCAATCGTGTGGAGAAGTTCGGCTTGGTATCTCTTCAGGTGCGCGTTATCGGGGAAGCGATCGGCAACCTTCTCCAGATGAGGAAGAACGAAGTCGACGCTGGCTTGATGCTGTGATCTGACAGCTTCCTTAGCCGCACGAAGGAATACGCTTTCTGCCAGAGCGGGAAGGGTTCGTTTTTTTCCTTGGACACCACCGCCACCGTCTTCCGCTTCCAGAACATCTCGCTGCCAATCTTCCGGTCGAAAGGAATCAACGCCCCACAGCTTAAGGAATGGGATGATGTCGAGTTGTCCCTCTTTGGCGAGCGCAAGTGCTTGCTGAAGTATGATGCTATGGAGAAGCTCCGGTCCGCTCAATCCAATCTTAAAATAGTAATTCAGGAATTTCTTAGCGCGCCCCACAGGAACGTCGGAGAAGTTTCCCTCTTTGCCGCGGTTCAAGATTGCTTGAATTGCTCGGGACAATGCCCATCCGAAAGAGAATGAATCCTGATCCTGAAGGTGGCCATTTTTTGCCAACTCCAGATAGAGGGAGATGGCATCTTCGTAATGGCCGGCTTGATAAGCATCCCGCGCTGCAAGCCGCTTGTCATTGAATTTGCGTCCCTCATCGCTGGTGAGCGCGAGAGCTTGTGAGCGATGCTCTGTCAGAAGCTCATCTGTAGCAGGGATGTCGAGTTCTCTAAGCTCACGTGCGAAACGCTGGAAGCTATCTGATTGAGGGTTTCTCGCCTCTCGCTTGACCAAGCCGATTAGGACCCAGCCCAGCGCCCCGATATTCCATTTAGTCGGATCGTCGGCAACCGTTCGGATGCCCAGGTCATAGGCTTCCTCTAGCTTGCCTTCCCTGCGTAGCGCCGTGATTTGCTTGTCGGGATACGAAGCGGAGCTTCTTCTCGAGTTGTTGAGAAACGTCATCGTCAACCCTCGGGTGCAGTAAACGGTGCGCGAGGGTGGGCAGGATGTCTGCAAACGAAAGCAAGGATCATACGACTATTTCCGTCGTCATGACCTTAAGAACATCGTCCAACAATTCGTCATCCCTAGGACTGGGAAATCCGCCAGAACGAAGAGGGACTACCTTTGTAAAGCGCTCTCTCCCGTCAAAATATATATCGACCGTCGCAGAGGCCTGATCACGCGAGGTGACATAGCGCAGGTTCCATTGCTTCTCGGCCACGGAGATAGTGTCGATGCCTCGATGTGTGAGCAACCCTTTCAGGCGAGTATCGAATTCGGCGAGAAATGGCCTGCTGAGCCTAGCCCCAGGTTTATCCTCATCCAAGCCCGTTGCTTCTTGGGCCGGGCTTCGACCAGCCAAAGATACAAGGCGCTGACGTAGCTCCTCCGCGAGATCAGTTTCGGACATGATAGAGACCGAACCCACCTGGAAGTTCTTATTGTAGCTGACGTTGACGCGACACTCGTGAACCCCTTTGCCGCAGTAAAAGACCTCCTGATAAGGCTTATGCGCAACGTCCTCGATCGTGATGTCACTACCCTCGAGGCGCTCACGAATTGCATTCCGAAGAGCATCTCTGAACTGGCTAATGGGAGATTTATTCGAATTCTCGAGACTGCCTTCGGGCCTCTTTTGCTGTTCGCGGAAATCTGCGCCAGATACTTTGAGCCGAACTTCAGGAGGGTTCACCAGAAATAGCATCGAGCTCGAGCGGGTCATTGCGGTGTAGAGCCAGCGGAAATAATCTTCGTTTCTGGGATCGCCTCCGCTCGGGCAGATCACAAATACGTTTTTCCACTCTCCCCCTTGAGCCTTATGTCCTGTCACTGCGTAGCCGAATTTGACCCGCATAGCGTTAAAGTAGGGATCATTATGAAGTGCGACGTGAAACTGGTGCGGGTCTTGGCCGCGCAGAACTGGGTGCCGTTTTAGGAAATCGACGTAGAGCGCCCGCTGTTCATCCGCCGAAAGATTGGCCTGACCATCGTGCAAGAGAGTGTCGAGCACCTTCACCCTCTGAACAAAATTCTCTTCGCCCTCAGCTCTTAGGGCAATTTCCAACTCCCTGAAAACCAGCGTTACCTCGCTAGTTTCTACTTCATCGGAATTGCCTACACGGGTGCGAAGCCTTACGCTTCGCCTTTCAACCATTGGCTCTGCGAAAACGACATCGACGAATTCGCCATTTGCCACGAAATGGCCGCCAACAATCGTGTTACTCGTAACGAGCAGCCTATCACCGGCGCAAACGGATCCGCGTCCGGGAAAAATCTGCGAGTGAACCGCTTTATTGAAATCGGCAGCTTCCGCATTGGAACGCGCAATCACAATCGGAAGCTCGTCGGTCTGATCGCGCACAATTTTCAGATATGCGGGAAGAAGATCTTCGGAGTCCAGGCGCACCACGTCTTCTGAAAAATTGAACTCCAGACCGCGGTAGACGCCTTGCTCCACGCCATCCCGCAGCTGCGCGACATTTGCAAGGATGCCGCTATCGGACTTCTGCCGAACGACTTCAGTCAAGCGATACTGGTCAGCTTCAAGGCCGAATTGTGCTTTAAGGTATTCCCGGTCAAGCGCCGGCGATGTGTTCATCCCGACGGGGGGAATTTGGACGGGATCACCGATGAAGATGATCTTTCGGTCATTCTCGCTCGCATTGAAACCGGCGAAGTTCATGATGTCGCGCAGGAGATAACCACTACCCGAGCGAAAGAAATCTGACTCTGAATAATCGTCAGAGACCAATGATGCCTCATCGATTAGGTATACAGCATTGGCAGGATCACGGTTTGCCGTGACATCCGCATAGAATTTGAACGTGGCAAGATCGGCGCCATCTTCACCATCGAACTCCCGCAAATTTCCGTAGTCATAAATGAGGCTATGGAGTGTGCGCGCATCCCGGCCGGTCTTATCAGCAATTATCTTGGCCGCTCTACCGGTGGGTGCGGCCAATCGATACCCACGACCTTGCGCGGAAAGATATTCCACCAGACCTTTCGCCATGAAGGTTTTACCGGCGCCGGCATCACCTTTAAGCAAGAACACTCGCGCGGATGGGTCTGCCAAGAACGCTTCGAGCTTATCTGCGCAGGCTTGCTGATCTTCGTTGAGATCCTCCAGAAACGCCTCACGCAATGTCATGCGTGTCCGCAGCTGTCTTACTCTGAGATCCACCTGAGACAGGGCGTGATTTACCTCGTCCTGTATCCGGCGAATCCGTTCTTCCGGAAAGCGAAATACGTTAGAAGGCGCCTCATCCTGATCGTTCTTTTCGGGAACAGCCTCTTCGGCCCCCTCCTGTGGGGTATGAACACCAGGACTGCCTTGCCCATAAGGACGGATAATCCAGTCAACGTCAGGGCGCACCAGTCTGGCGAACCAGCAACCCAGGGACCAGGCATCGATTGTCAGATCTTCGGCCTGAGAGGTTGTCACCTTGCGTCCGTGCGCACCCCGGTTTCCAAAGTTTCTGATGGCCTGAAGCTTGGCAAGCAGACGGCGGTTCAAGAAACCGCTTTTCTCGAGAAGATTTAGACGCTCTGAATGAGTCTGACTTGTCTCGAAAGTGAGGCCGTAATGATCGAACAACATCTCGACCATGCGCTCGGTATATGATCGTAGTCTGACCGCCGTGATATCCGGCTCATTGTGAGCAGCACTTTCGGCGCGCGAACCGAGATCATAAAGATCTGGCCAAACGCCTTTCAAAAATGCGAAATTATCAACGTTTTCAGGAGTCATTCACTGCTTCTAGGATGACAACCTTCCCTCGCCAACAGTTAACGCTCCAATCCCCATCGATAGCCCCTTTGAGCGGAGCATCACCGTCCCAAGCTTCCCGCGGGCATGAAGCCTCCGCTGTGAAGCAGTGATTACGTGAAGGGCTGGAGGTGCTTTACGATTGTAGCCTCGATGCGCGCGCGCTTGAGGAATAGTTGCCGCATACGCTGATTGTATTCCGCTCGAACTGTCTCACTTGCGGTGCCTCCGAAATGCGTGGACTGCCAGAGAAAGTCACCGTCGAGCATCAGACGCAAGCTTCGCTTGAACTCGGTGGATGAGCCAGCATAACGAAGATCATCGACAAGCAGCGGTTCAAGACATCTCAAGTCGACGCCCCTCCAGGATATTTCTCCGACGGGCTGACCGTCTGCGGGCATCTGAATGCTTTCTCCTGGGTCGACAGGCAAGCGTAGCTCCGTTGGGCCGAAGCGGGTCAACCTGTAAAGGGCGGCACCGCCGTAGATTGCGAGCGCATCTATGAAGACTTCGTCATGCAAGCTGACGCCAGAGACCCACTGCAGGGTCTGTGGGGGACGCCGGACCCCACGCTGGGAGGCAGGCGACTGTTTCATCGTTTCAGGCAAAGCGAGATCAGATTGCCACTCGTGGGCTTCGCTCCAGCCTTCGTGCAGATCAACTGGATCCCACACGGCATCAATGAATTCTTGTGGGTCGGTCTTGCTCGCGTAGAGCAACATAGCGGTAAGCTGATTGGTCTTGAACAGGCCGGCATCGGGCGCAGGACCGCCCCTCGTCCTCCACATTCGATCGCGGACGAGGAGTCCGAGCATACGATGTAGCTGAGCGATTGCCGATCCTGGTCCTTTGCGCCGATAATCCTTGTCGGGCAACGACAAGAAGGGAATGCCATTCGCCGTGGTGTTTTCCGTTCGGATGACCAATTCCCAGTCATTTTCCGATACTGAGATTATTTCCTCGTCACCGAATTCCAAGACCTTAGGGACAATCTGCCGCAGTTCATCGAACAGCGCCTCGCGGGCAGCCGCATAGCTTGAGGGCATAATACCTCCTTGGGCGCAGAAGCACCGGGTTGAAAAACGAAGATGATTTGTTGGGCGGGCGAGCTAACCTACCGCTGCGGGCGGCTAGTTACTCGCTGCTGGTGGCCGCAGCACGTGTTGGCAGAGTCGCTGCGGCTCAATTTGGCGCGTGAACGCCAGCCTTTTTCAGGCCGAGTTTTCGGTGTGAGAGATGAGGGGTGCGATGGGTCTTTCCAATCGATCAGCTGGAAATCCCATCAGTTTGGCATTGTGGCGAAAACGGATAACCATCTCTTGTAATTGTTCGACCTGAGCCGTCTTGTCAGCAAGGAGCTGCTCAAGACGTTTTATCCGCTGTTCTAAAACCACCGCTTCCGCTGATTTTGACTTGGCTGGCTTGCCCGCTTTCGCCTTGCGACGGTCGAAAGCGGTCTTGATAGCATCCTTCTTGAGCAAGCCCTGTCGGGTGCACCGAATACCGAGGCAACTGGCGACTTTTCTTTCAAGTGCCGAGGCGCTGAATGCCCCCCATTCCTCTTTCCATTCGTCGATGAGGAGGACGACACGATCTTGCACACCCTGGGTGAGGGCATCGCGCTTACGTCCTTTTCCGGTAGCGCTCATACTGTGTCCTCCAGTCCGGGGCCATCGAAGTGGCGGGGTGAAGCTGTTGTTGGTTGAACCAGCGTCCCGTCGGGAATGTCGGGATCCTGGTGAACAGCAAGGATGCGCTCGCAACCGGCAATCGATTGCTGAAGTGCATTACGGTGGTTGGATGCACCGATTGTGTCATCTTCGACTTCTGCCTGCACACGTTCCAGCAGCCAACGGTTATCGGCCAAGCGTTGCTCGGTTCGCAGCTTGCTATCTTCGTTGCCTTTTTCGACCAGACAGAACTCGCAGGTCTCGCAAGCCTGGAATTCCGGGCACGTGGAGCTGATCCAGTCAAGGTCGCAAAGCCCAATGTCCGTTACGTGCGCCGTGGCGAGCACCGTATCGCGAAAGGATGCTCGGTCTGCAGGCTCCTTTCGATCGTGTAGGTCTGCAAGTGCTCCCTGTATTTTCCCTTCATCCATCATTCCTCGAAACCGTTCTGCGATTTCAAGTCCAGTCAGATGATCGTATTCGCTGTTCTGTTGGATATCGTCTCGGCCGGACCATCTGGCCACCAAAGCCTGATCCAGCCCGCCAGCCTGCGCAAGGGTATTGAGCCAGTGCCTGAATTGGTGACTGGTCATACCCATTGCCGAACCGTCTTGCTGCAGCGGGCTCTCGAACTTTTCGAACACCGAAAGGGTGCGTCCACGTGTCGATCTGCGACCTCCAAGGAAATCGGCAAGGTGCTGGTCGCGGGTCAACGACAACAGGCAGGGATTGGTAGCCTTACGGCTATGGTGGAAGTTGAGATGCACAAGGAGGAGATGTTCGCTGAGCTTCATACCGCGGCGATCTTCGGTCACTTTCACGACTTCCTTCAGGAGGGCCTGCTCTAGATCCTGTCGCGAAATGCGAACGTCGCGTCCGCTTGCGTCGATGCCTCTCAACATTAGCCACTGACGTCCGGACTTGGCACACGAACCCATCCCGAACATTTCAGCGACCTCGGTCTTTGTATAGGTCTGCCACGGGCCTAGATCATAGCCGGGAAGCCAGGCGCGACCGGGATGCTCTTCCAACCAGCGTGCGAGCTCCCTTGCCGGCTCGGTATGACGACGAACGTCAGCAATCGCCCCGCGAGCGACATCGACCATCACAGTCGGGATCCATTTCACGTCGGAGTCGGAGGACTTCTCCTTCCAGTATCGCAGGCCGTAGCGCATGACTGGCTTGCCATCCTTGTCGAAAACGGGGCCGTTCTCGTCGACTTTCTGTTCCTCGACCTCGCAATCGGCATGGAGGGCAAGCACCTCGCCGATGCGCCAAGGCGCGCAGTGAAGCAGCTTGATTACGCTCATGCAGACCACATCACTGGGGTCTGTCACCAAGTGCGAGAGGCGGGCAAGTTCGTCGAGGACGTCGGACGTCGGCAGCTTGCTCTCGCGCGCATCGTTCGCGTGTTTGCTGATCCGGCTGAGTGCGTTGGTCTGGCGCTTCAACGGGTTGCGCCAGTTAAGGCGAGAGGCCGACAAGCTGTGCCGATCAATCGTGTCTGCGATCGTCTGAAGCGCGCAACCGAGCCTGTAAGCGGTCGTCGGGGATGAGCGTTTCTGAACTGCAACGACAGCCGCTGCGAAATCCGCGTGCGTCAAGCGGACCGGATCGTGCCCGCGATCACCGAGTTGGTCGTGGAGATCCCGCGCAGCGTTGATGATGCGGCTGAGCGGCCCATCTCCCTGCGGTCGACTATCCTGCTTTCGGCGGATGAGAGCCTTGATGAAACTGGCGAAAGGCTCGGCCATCGGCACGCGGCCTTCGATGCTTTTGGCCTCACCGTTAGCATGCGTGGTGAAGTAGAGGACCGCTTTCTGGGCCGCCTTACTCACCGGCCGGGGACAATGCGTCGTTACATCCCAGTCCGCACGATCCCATTCGAGGTTGGTGCCGAATGCGGCACAATCGTAGCGAGCCTGCGCGATGAAGGCCTCCAACCGTTCAAGCGCGTTGCGCTCGGGCCGGGTAATTAGCCGCTCAGCCATGCTGCTCCGCGCGCTTGTCAGCGATGCGCTGGATTACGCCCGCGACCTCAATGATGACGTGATCGTTCATTGCGATCACCTTCTGATTGAGTCCCTGCTCCACACTCTTTTCCCTTCTCCTCAATAGGCTCTCTAAAACCAAGTCATGAGGTCCATCCATCCACGGCTGAAACATTGGACAGGTGTAACATGCCAGCGGTGCCGCGCTGACGTTGCAGAAGCTGTGATTACCGCAGGTGCCGACAGGCTCGGTTAGATCTCTCTCACGGTCACCGTGGTAGACCCGGCTCCCGCTCACATCACCGCGGATTGCACTAGCCTCGTTCTCGACCAGCTTGGCGAAAGCCTGGGCGCGCGGTGCGAGCGCGACGGCCATTGTCTGGTCAAGGTGCTCAACAATGTTCGAATGCACGTCGAAATAGACACCGACATTCTGGAGGTCGGAATGGTCTAGGGCATCGGCCACCTCGTATGCTGAAGCCCCGGAATCGACCGCCCGGGTAGCGAGCGTATAGCGGAAGCGGCGCGTGGTAACATGCAACGGTTCGCCGGTCCGTGAGAGCACTCCTAGCTTCTTGACAGCACGCTGGAGCATGTTGTTAACGTCGGCAGCCTTTAGGTGCCATGCCCATTCGGCCAGCAGCTGATTGTGACCGTAACAAGGGCTACTGGAACGTAGAATTGGCCGTGCTGCGGGATTGCTTTCCATATCGGGGTAGTTGGCGCGGTTTTGAGCGATCAGATCAGCTAGTAGTTCGCCTACAAAACGCGTCAGCCTCCGCTCCTTAAATTCGGCGCGATGGTGCACGTGACCTTTTTTGTGCCGCGGCATTTGCAGAATGTATGCAACCACCTCATCCCCTAGCTTTTCTGCCCTAAGATCTTCTTCCCGAAGACAAGCATATTGAATCGCGTTGCTCCCCGTAGAGAGCGCAAGCCAGACCAGTGCTTGTTCTGCTAGCGGAATGGCATTGGTTAGGCGGGCTGCTCTCAATGCATTCGTCAGGGAAGCCACTTCCTGCGCATCGAGAGGGCCTTTTTTAGGGTTCTTCGACCTAACAGCCTGGCCTTTGGTGTTGCCGCCAATGACTAAGTCGTCGAGTTGGCAAGAAACTTCGAAATCGAAGTGGGGATAGCCCTGTGCCTCACACCAACGATAGAGCTGACGTGCGTAATGCAATTTCCAGCGGTCCGCTTTCTTCAGTGCGGCACTGGCTTCGCTGAACGCTAGATACGGGATCGCGATCGAGGCATCCTCTGCTGCGCGAAAAGCCGCAGTTCGTGTGAAACACGGAAGAAAGTGAAAGGCATTGCGCACACTGACCGGTGATTGCGTGGTGATAAGCCAGCCGAAATAGCGCTTGAAGGCATTTTCGATTTCCACATTGCGCAGCGCCAAGACTGACCAGTCCAAGACGATCTTCGAAGTGGGTTCATTGAGCTCCCAGCGATCGCCAGAGACATCTACCGGGAACCCTCGCCGATCTATAACGATGGGCCTTTCGTTCGGATCGACGGCCCGGCCGAAAGGCCTGTTCGGAAGAACGGCATTCATAAGGCAATCTCCGACAGTTGCTGTTGCATCCCTAGGAGGAGCTGCGATGCTTGGCGCTCAATTTCACGCTGCGAGTATTTGACCGATTGCTGCGACGTCTTCGCCCACCCCATGATGTAGTTGTTCACCTGCTGAGCGAGAGCGTCTTTCAGTCCGCTTGCCTTGGCATTTGCCATAAATCGGTCGTTCCAGGTATGGCGAAGAACGTGCGTGGAGAAGTCGGATGGAAAGACATCCGGAAAGCGCTCCCTAATGACAACGAACATATCGTAGACGCTTGCGAGCGAAAGCGGCTGTCCGTTCCGGCTTTCGAGGACGATGAAGGGTGATTTCTTGGCGCCGGGCACCTGAGAGCGGTGCTTGGTTATGTAGGTATGGATGGTCTGAGCAAGTAACTTGCTTATCGGCAATGTTCTGCCTGCCGTCTTCACAAGAGGCTGATCCTTTCGAGGATCGCTGGGATCTCCAGGATTTGGTTCGATTGTGATCCTGGTGTTTTGATGTAAATTTACATGGTTGGCCTTCAAGACCAACGACTCCGCTCGCCTTATCCCGAGTTCATAGAAGAGCAGGAACAGCATGAAATTGCGGTAGCGCGTCTCGGCATAGAACGGATTCTCAGGCGAGTCAGGCCGGACGATCTCGAACAGCCGGACTTGCTGCTCCTCCGTCAACCCGAGCCGCACTTTTCCAGCGCCCTTTCGTTTTAGCGCCTTCAGTTGCTTCTCGATCTGCAGAAACCGTTGGTTGATGGCCGGGACGCGCGGGTCATCTATCTTCATGGCCTGCGCAACGCCGGTCGCCCGCCAGCGGATGTAGTCTGTGACCCAGTCTACCCTGTTGGCCTGGGTATCACCGAGCACGTTGCCGGGCAGGACTTGGTCGCCAACAATTACCTTTTTACGCTTGCTCTGCCCCAAGGCGGTGGCAAGGCTCTCGATCTCAGCTTGACTAAAAAGATCGCCGCTTCCGAAACGCTCGTCGATGTCGATCAGACAAGCTTCGGCCCACTCGAGGAAAAGACCGATAGCTCCCACGCGGCTTTTGGTGGAGTTGATCGATTTAGTCCGATGGTAAGCGAGGCTGAAGTCAACGACGTCGAGCACCGGCAGTTCGGACTCACAGTCGACTAGCAGGGGAAAGCGTTCGCCACTGTCTAGGCGGATGGCTTTGGTGCGGTAGATCGTCTGCATTGATGTTCCCCCAATGTTCTGAATGACATGGGAGATTCATCAATGAACTTCAAGCGCTTGTTGGAAATGTCCCAGTCAAAGACATAATACAAGAAGGGCTTCCTACAGTTACACCTGCAGGAAGCCCTTACTCATTGATACTGATGCCGTTGAATTAGTTACAGTCGATTTGTAAGAATTCGTATAATCCTCAGGCCCTTACCTCAGGATAGTTACCGAACCTCACATACCCGTCGCTAAAACGGGATGTCATCGTCCAGATCATCATAGCCGCCAGCGCCGCCTTGGCTGCTGCCGCCTTGACCGCCGCCGCCGGAGCCTCCGCCCCCTTGGTTCCAGCCGCCACCGCCGCCGCCGCCGCCTTGGCCGCCGCCGCCACCGCCACCGCCATAACCGCCTGAGCTACCTCCGCCGCCACCACCACCGCCGCCGCCTTGCGCGCCGTCGAGCATGGTGAGCGAACCGCCAAGGCCGCGGATCACGACTTCGGTCGAATACCGGTCATTGCCGCTTTGATCCTGCCATTTGCGGGTTTGCAGCTGGCCTTCGATGTAAACCTTCGAACCTTTTTTCAGGTAGCGTTCGACCACGCCGACCAGACCTTCGGAAAAGATCGCGACCGTGTGCCATTCGGTGCGTTCCTGACGCTCCCCGGTGTTGCGGTCCTTCCACGTCTCGCTGGTGGCGATCCGCAGATTGGCGACCTTGCCGCCGTTCTGGAAGCTGCGGATTTCGGGGTCCGCCCCGAGATTGCCGATCAGCATTACCTTGTTGAGCGAACCCGCCATCGAAATATCCTCTTCGTATTCGTGCTGGCGCGGATGATCCCGCGCGATTCTCTGGGATGTAATAGGGCAGCACGGCAATTAGCGCACCAGTCAGAATAACCGGCGCGCAGCGTTTTCCACCTTTGAAATACGGGTTCCTACCGCGAAGGGTAGCGCAGCCGCCCCAAAAAGCGCGTCAGGCTGGGCAATTCGACATCGCGGCCGGTGAATTTCGCTTTCGCCTTTTCAAACTTCATCACGCCGTCGATCCGGCGGTCGAGAAATTCGTAGGTCTTTACCTTGCCCTCGCTATCGTCGTTGACGAACACGGCGAGCGTCGCGCTGTAAATCCCGGCGAGGATCGTGCGTTTTGTATAATGGTTGTAATCCGTCGCGGTGTCGCCTGCCAGCCGCCACATGATGTCGGCGGAGCGCCAACCCAATTGCAGCGATCGCGGCGCGTTCTGCGGCATTGCCATAATCGACATTGCACGGCGCACTGCCTCGTCGACATCGGTGACCGCTTCCAGCCGGAACGCGACCAGCGTGCGAATGCGCTCGCGGATTTTTAGCTCGGCGAGCTTTTCCTTGGGCCAGGCGGCTTCCATCTGCTGGTCAACGCTGGTGATCCACGCCTCGATCATGTCCATCGCGCGCCCGCCAAGCGGTTTGTCCGGGAATGCCAGCTTGGCAATGTCTGGATCGGCGCCTGCCATGTCGGCGGCGGTGACCAGCGCGGTTTCGTTCCACCCGTCAAAAATTGCAGAGGCTGCGATTTCGGGGGCGAGCGCAATGCGCAGCTCGTCGAGGGTCATGTCGGAAAAATCGGGAGAAGTGTTCATCGCAGGGCCCATATATGAAAGCTTGTCTTAGAAAGAAGGCCCGTACTGTTTTTCCGTTCCCTTTTCGCCGCGTTCCTCGTCCGCTTTTTCCAGTTCCATTTTCAGCAAAGTGTTCTGGCTCATCAATTCGATGTAATCGCGCGCAGAACGGCCTGAATTGTCATTGCGATCCGGGTCTGCGCCCTCTGCCAGCATCCGGCGGACAAGCGGCAGGTTGCGCTGGTGCACAGCCGAAATCAGCGGCGTTTCGCCCTGGCTGTCAGCCACATTGATCCGCGCGCCGCCTTTGATCAGTTCCTCGACACCGTCGACAAAGCCCAGCCGCGTCGCGATCTGGATCGGGGTTACACCCTTGGCATTGCGGATGTTGGGGTTTGCGCCGCGCTGGACCAGAAACCGGATCCACAGCGCATCGCGGCGTGCGGTCACGATATGCAGGCCGGTGTCGCCGCTGGTGATGTCGCGGGTGTTGACCAGGGTTTCGCCCGAACCGGGTTCATTCAGCATCTGGGTAACGGTGTCGCCGTCGCGGTCATCCACCGCTTTCAGAAATTCATATCCGGCCGAATACATCTGCGCCGCCACCGGCGACAGCGCCGCGCCCGCAATCAAACTTGCCAAAACCGCACTGGCAATTGCCCCTGTGCGTCCTATCTTGCGCCGAAGATTGGCGAGCGCGTCTTGAACCATCGTCATTACCTGTCACACCTGTTGTGAGAGCCCCGTTTAACGGCCCTCTTGGGTCACAGCCAGTTAGCAGAGCATGAACCGCATAGCCAAGCCCTCTCGCCGCAATCGTTTTGTAACCGCCATCGCCTGCGCGGCGCTGTTCGCTGGGTCCGCTTGCAGCGAACCAGAGGTGACGGACGGGCCGGTCGGCCCCTCGGCTGATGGGGTCGATTTGCGCGGTTCATCGCTCGGCGGCGAATTTGAACTGACCTCGCACACAGGGGAGACGGTGAAGTGGTCGGATTTCGACGGGCAATACCGGATGATCTATTTCGGGTTTACCTCCTGCCCCGCCATCTGCCCGACCGATGTGCAGCGCGCCACGCGCGGCCTGATGGCGTTTGAAGAAGCGCACCCGGAACTTGCCGGGAAAGTGCAGCCGATCTTTGTCTCGATCGACCCGGACCGCGATACGCCCGACGCGCTGAACCAGTTTGTCAGCGCGTTTCATCCCCGGCTGATCGGCCTCACGGGATCGCAGGAGGAAGTGGATGCGGTCATCGCGAAGTTCGGCGGGTCCGCTGAAAAGCTCCCGGCGCAGGAAAACGGGTGGTACGACATGCAGCACACCAATTTCACCTATCTGTTTGCGCCCGACGGCTCCCCGCTCGGCATCATTCCGACGGACAAACGGGTTAAAGGCGTCACCGCAGAGCTTGAACGATGGATTCGCTGAGGCCGGAATTCTGGAACCTGCCGCTCGCTGATCTGACGCGCGCGGAGTGGGAGGCGCTGTGCGACGGGTGCGGACGGTGCTGCCTGCACAAGATCGAGGATGCCGATACCGGCGCCATCGAAGACACCAATGTCGCGTGCAAACTGCTTGATACCGGGTCTGCCAAATGCAGCGATTATCGCAACCGCAAGGCTTTCGTCCCGGACTGTCTGCGCCTGACGCTTTCCATTGTCGAGGACGTGCCGTGGCTGCCATCGACCTGCGCGTATCGGCTGCGCGCCGAGGGCAGGCCGCTGCGCAGCTGGCATTACCTGATCAGCGGCGACCGCGAGGATGTGGTGCGCGCCGGTGTCTCTGTCGCGGGGCGCGTCGTTAGCGAACTGGATGCGGGACCGATAGAGCATCATATCGTCGAATGGGGCGAAGGCGCGGCTAGCTCGGCGGGCGGATCGGACACCGCAGACACGGCGAGCGAGCACGCATGATCGACTGGCTGAAGCCTGCGAGCGAGCGCCCGCCAGAGCCTCAGCCCCGGATCGATCTGGGCGGAACATCTGTGCCTATTGTCATTCGCCGCCATGCCGCGGCAAAACGGCTCACGCTGCGATTGTCGCCCGACGGCAGCGAAGTGCGCCTCACCATGCCGCGCTGGGCGCGCACGGCAGAGGCGCTCGCCTTTGCTAATTCGCGCGCCGAGTGGCTGGCCGCACAGCGCGCCAAAGTGCCGCAGCGCACCGCGCCAGTGCCCGGCTCGGCGATCATGATAGAGGGCGAAGAGGTGCGTATTGCGTGGGAAGAAACCGCGCCGCGCCGCCCTGCCCTTACCGGCGGCGAACTGCGCCTTGGCGGACCGGAAGCAGGCATTGCATCGCGTATTCAGCGATGGCTGGAACGCCGCGCGCTCGCTCATTTCGAAGCTGATGCCGTGCATTATTGCAGCCGCGCGCAGCTTGATCCGGTGCCCGTCGCGATTTCCCGCGCGCAAAAACGCTGGGGCAGTTGCAGCGAACGCGGCACGATCCGGCTCAACTGGCGGCTGGTGCAGGCGCCGCATCATGTCCGCCGCTCTGTCGTCGCGCATGAAGTCGCGCATCTCGTCCATTTTGATCACAGCCCGGCATTTCACGCCTTGCTCGCGGAGATATACGACGCTGATATTGCGCGCGCGGATCGCTGGCTAAAAGAACGCGGGCGCACGCTTTACGCCAGCTTTGGCTAGGATGCGCAGCTGACATCTGGCGCTGGCGCGCATTGCCCCCTATATTGGCGCGATGTCTTCACTGTCGCGTTTCAATCCCACTTCGGGCGTGCTCGATTTCTGGCAGGAATTTCGCAAGCCCAATCCGCTGCGCTGGCCGATCCTCGCCGCTTCGATGATCCCGTTCGGCATCATCTTTTACTGGCTGGGAGGAGAGACGGTCTACAAAGACCCCGAACGCCCGACAATCGCCTATATCACCACCTTTGAGCCGGGCCGGACCGATGCCGAAATCATCGCCACGAACGAGGCAAACCAGGAGGTGAAGGAGCTGCGCGAGGCACAGGCTGAACGGCTCGCCCAGCGGAAACGCGATCTTTACATGGCTTTGGGCGAAGCTGCCGGAATGGACGTGGACGAAATCGCGGCAGAGGCCGATGCCCGCCGCGCTGCAGAAGAAGCCGCCGAGGAAGAGCGCCGCGCCGAACTGTTCGGAGCCGACAGCGAAACCGGCGAAACCGGCGAAACCGGCGGGGACGGCGAGAATGCCCGCACCACAGGCGTAGGAACATCCAGCGGGGATGACACCCCATAAGCTCGCGCTCGAGTTTTGATCCGCCCAGCGACCAAGACTGGATGGCCGCAGCCGCAAGGCTGGCGGCAAGGGCGCGCCCGCTTTCCAGCCCCAATCCCGGCGTTGGCGCGCTGCTTGTAAAAGATAACCGGCTTATCGCGCGCGGCTGGACCCAGCCGGGCGGCAGACCCCATGCCGAGGCCGGGCTGCTGGACAGCGCCGGCAAGGGCGCCGCGGGAGCCACTCTCTACGTCACGCTGGAGCCGTGCGCGCACGAATCGCAGCGCGGCCCTGCGTGCAGCGATCTGGTTGCAAAGGCCCGCCCATCGCGCGCCGTGATCGGCCAGCTTGACCCTGATCCGCGCACATCGGGCGCCGGGATCGCGCGGCTCAAGCGCGCAGGGATTGATTCGGCGGTGCTGGAAGATGCCGCTTCCGCCGCCAGCCTCGCAGGCTATCTGACGCGGCAGAAACTGGGCCGCCCGCACGTAACGCTAAAACTGGCGGTATCACTCGACGGGTGCATCGCGCTGTCTGACGGAACCAGTCAGTGGATCACGGGGGAGCACGCCCGCGCCCATGTTCACGCACACCGCGCGCGCCATGAAGCGATCCTGGTCGGAGGATCGACCTGGCGCAGCGACCGCCCGCGCCTCGATGTGCGAATCCCCGGTCTTGAAGAACGCAGCCCGCGCCGCATCCTGCTCTCCCGCGGGGTTGCCCCCGAAGGCGTGACCGTCATCAATCGCCCAGACCAGATCGGCGCGCTTGAAGGCGTGCAATACCTTTATGTCGAAGGCGGCGCGCAGACCGCGGCGAGCTTCCTCGCCGAAGACCTTGTCGATGAATTGCACCTCTACCGCGCGCCCATCATAATCGGCGATGGGCTCCACGGTATCGGCGCGCTGGGACTAACCGGCGAAGCGGGCCTTGCCAGCGCGCATAAACGCTGGACGCTGGCCGAGCGGCGGCAGCTTGGCAGCGATGAATTCACCGCCTATCAGCGGACCCGCTAACAGGAGCACGCGCGATATGTTCACCGGTATTGTCACAGCCATCGGCACCATTTCCAGCATCGAGAAACGCGGCGATACGCGGGTGCGCATCAACGCCCCGCTGGACCCGGCACGCATCGATATCGGCGCGTCCATCGCATGTTCCGGCGTGTGCCTGACCGTCGTCGATCGCGGCGGCAGCGCAGGCGATGCGTGGTTCGATGTCGATGTTTCGGGCGAGACCATTTCGCGCTCCGTTTTCGGGATGTGGAAAGAGGGCCGCCAGATCAATATTGAACCTTCCCTACGCGTCGGAGACGAACTGGGCGGGCACATCGTAACTGGCCATGTCGATGCGGTGGGCGAAGTGGTGATTACAAAACAAGACGGCGATAGCTGGCGCGTGGTCATTCGCGCCCTGCCCAACATGGCGCCCTATATCGCTGAAAAAGGATCAATCACGGTCGACGGCGTATCGCTGACGGTCAACGACGTGCGCGACCAGCCCGACCGCACCTGCGATTTTGCGCTCAACATCATCCCGCATACCGGCGAAGTCACCACGCTCGGCTCGCTGAAGGAAGGGGACCAGGTCAATCTGGAGATCGACGTCCTCGCCCGGTATCTGAAACGGATGCAGGGTTTGGCATTGTAGGCAGCGCCATCGCTTCGTAGGCTTTGTCCGGCGCACGTGGCCGCCGGAGGGCAATATGAAGCTGATACGCACACTCGCGATTTTCATGGCAATGGTCTTGGCGGCCGCCGCGCCGCCTGTGACCGCGCAGGATTATGACGATCTGCTGGAGGTCCATGCGGAGCTGCGCGAATTCATGGTCCCCGGCTTCACGGCAAGTGTAGTGTTGGACAGCGGCGCTCGCGTTGGCGAAGTATACGGCGATGCGCTGATGCAGGAGAAGCTGGCCGGGCTTGATCGGTTCGAGGCCGATCTTGCCGCGTTGGACGTTGCAAACTGGACCCGCGCGCAGCAGGTCGATTATCTAGCCGTCAAATCGCTGCTCAATGGATACCGGTTCAATCTGGAGGTGCTGCGCCCGTGGAAACGCGATCCGGGCTTTTACCTCGATCCATTGATGAAAGTGGCCTTCACCGATCTGTCCGGCAGCGAAGACGATGTCGCCGTCCTGCGCGCCCGCCTGATTGCCGTGCCGCAAATGCTGGATGCCGCGCGCGCTAACCTGACCGAAGTTGCAGGCGATTTTGCCGATCTGGCGCTTCACAACCTCGAAAACAGTGACGGGGTGAACCATTATCACCCCTACCGCGCGGTGCCGCCGCCCGGAATTATTGGCTGGTATGATGACTTGCTTGAACGCAGCCTTACACAGCGCCCGGACCTCGCCCCGGACGTGCGCGCCGCCCGCGATGCGTTGACCGCGTTCAGGGACTGGCTGCGCGCAGACCGCGCCGCCATGACCGCTGCCGCCGGGGTCGGCGCGGCGCGGTATGACTGGTATATCCGCCATGTCCGCATGATCCCGCTGGACGCAGCGACCATGATAACGCTGGCCGAGCGCGAACATGAACGGATGACCGCCGCGCTCGCCCTGCTGCGCCATCGTAATCGCAATGAACCGGAACTCTCCCTTTCCGCCACCGCCGAGGAACAGCGGGCCAAAATCGCTGAGACGGACCAGATCGTGCGCGATTTTCTGGTGCGCGAAGATATCATCACGATCCCCGATTATGTCGGCGCGCTGGGCAGCAACACGCCCTTTATCGAACGCCCAGGCGGCCCCAATTTCTGGGAGCAGATCCAGTTCAGGGACCCGATTCCCGATCACCTGCACGCCGTCATTCCCGGCCACCGTTTCGATGCGGCTGTATCGGCGCGCGATGATCGCCCGATCCGCAGCCAGTACAGCGATGGCGGGCGCGCAGAAGGTTGGGCCACCTATCTGGAAGAGGCGCTGTCGATCACCGGAGCCACCGCGCATTCACCGCGCGCGGATGAATACATGCAAATCTTCGGCATATTCCGCGCCGCCCGCGTCCCCGCCGATGCGCGGATGCAGCAAAATGTCTGGGATGTGCGCGAGGCGGTCGATTACATGAAGGCCAAGACACCGTGGCTCGATGAGGATGTCGCGCGCGTCGATGCGGAGATTTATCTGCGCCGCCCGCCCGGTTACGGCGTCGCCTATACCATCGGCAAATTGCAGATGGATGCGCTGCTGGCGGACCGCGCCGTGCAGCTGGGCGAGGAGTTTTCGCTGCGCGAATTTCACGACCGGTTCCTCGCCAATGGGAGGCTCCCGATTGCGCTGACCCGATATGAAATGACGGGTGAGGCCGATGAGGTCGCGGCGTTCTGGAACACGCCGCCAATTCCGCAGCCATAGCGGTTCTTCGTAGCGGTCAGTGGGCGGGCGCAAACTTTCCTACAGGCTGCAAAACGAATAGCGGCAGGGTTGCTCTTTCCCATTGTCGATCGCCCATTTGCCGCAAACGCGCGCCTTTAAGATGCGCGCACTATGTTGGACAATTGTCACCCAGATCATACAACCACTATTCTGATATATTTCATAAGCTTAAGCCAAAAGGCCACGCATGACACCTGCGCCGATTTGTCACGCGTTCCCAACGGCGCAATGCGCTATGCGAGCGGGCCGGCCTCAAAACCGTCGCGCGTGATTTCGAAGATTTTGTGAAGCACCCGCGCGCCCTGATACCGCGTCAGCTCGGTTCGCCGCGTGCGTTCGGCTCCGATATTTTCAAGCGCGATTTGCGAGCGGTAATTCGTCTCGCCGACGCGGAAATCCACCCGCTCTACAAATTCGAAGGCATGGGCCAGCATCGCCCGTTTCACCTCGGCATTAATGCCCTTGCCCCAATATTTGCGAGCAAGAAACGTCCAACCGATCTCGACCGAGCCGCCCTCGTCCGCGTCATAATCCTGAAAGCGCGAAGATCCGATGATTTCGTCCGTCTGCTTGTCAATGATCGCCAGCGCCCCGCCCTTGGCCAGAGCGTCTTCAAAAAACGCGCGAAACACGTCGACCCGCCAGCGGTCATGCATGGGGTGCTGTTCCCAGATCGCTGGATCACTCGCCACCGCAAACAGCGCGTCCCAATCATCGGGGGTCAGCGGACGGATCAGCAGCCGCTCGTTTTCGAGGACCGGCTGGCGGTTCACGCAGAACCGGTTACGTCCGCCAAGGCGTCCACGAACTTGTCGATGTTGTTCGTGGTGAGGCCCGCAATGTTGATGCGGCCCGATCCGGCCATGTAAATGCCGTGCTTCTCCCGCAGCTCTTTGACCTGATCCTTGCTCACCGGAAGCGTGGAGAAAAGGCCGTTCTGGCGGCCCAGCGGGGTCAGATCGACGCTGCCCGCCGTGCCTGCATCGGCCAGCGCAGCGCGGACCTGCCGCATGCGTTCGCGCATCTGGTCAAGCTCGTCGGTCCACATCGCGGTCAATTTGCTATCCCGCAGGATCAGCCGGACCGCCGCTGCTCCGTGATCGGGCGGCATTGACCAGCTGGCGCGGGCCAGCGCGTTTGCGTTGGTAAACGCCTTGTCCAGCGTCTCCCCGCCATCGGCGAGGATGTAAAACGCGCCCACACGGTCGCGGTACATGCCGAAATTCTTGTCGCAGCTATAGGCGATGAATGCCTCCGGCACCTTGGCCAGAACGCTGCGTAGGCCCGTCACGTCTTCGTCCAGACCGTTGCCAAGGCCGTGATACGCTGTGTCGATAACCGGGAAAATACCGGTTTCCGCGATGGCATCGCCCAGCTTTTCCCAATCCTCTGCCGTGTAATCAATACCGCTCGGATTGTGGCAGCAGCCGTGAAGCAAAATCGCCTCGTCCGGCCCGGCCCCGCGAATTGCCGACAGCGCAGCCTCGACATTGGCGGTGCCATCGGGATTGGCGTGGTCAAACGTTTCGAGGTCGAGCGCAATATCATTGATAATCTGCGCGTGATTGGGCCAGCTTGGCGTGCCCATGTGAAGTTTCTTCAGCCCGGCCTTCTGCGCGAGCGCAAGTGCCAGCCTGACCGCGCCAGTCCCGCCCGGCGTCTGCATCCCGGCGATGCGTCCACCCATCGTCGCGTCCTCGCCGAAAATATACGGCATAAGCGCGTTGACGAAGCCCATGTCGCCTTCCGGCCCGAGATAGCTTTTGGAATCCTGCTCATCAACAAGCTGCTGCTCGGCCGCCTTGATCGAACGGAACACCGGCGTGTCGCCCTGCCCGGTGCGATAGACGCCAACGCCCAGATCAACCTTGTCGGGACGATCATCGGCGGCGTGCATTTTAATGAGCGCGAGCAGCGCGTCGGGCGATTGTTCTTCGAGTCGGTGCAGCATGATGCTCGCCGAATGCCGTGCGAAAGCGTGGGCCGCAACCGCCTTTTGTCAGGTAGTGCCGAATTCGCCCGCTTTTTGCAGTGCGATTATCGGCGATTGTGCAACCTCAGAAGGGCAACCAGCGCTGCTTCTTTGAGAATTTCATGTAGCCCGCATTGATACCCAGACGCACGCCCGCGCCCATGCGGATCGGGATCAGGACGATATCTCCTTTGCGCATGTAGCTCGCATGCACCCCGCCAACCAGATAGGCCTGACCTTCGCCCGCCGGAAAACGTTCAAACAATTCTTCGGTGTCGAAAAGGTTGTAGACGAGCACGAATGTGTTGGCGGCATTTGCGCCCGCATCAAAGCCGACCGACGGACCGGTCCAGTAAACCTTTTTCTCGCCCTCAACCTTGTGAAACAACGTGCCCGAACCGTACCGCGCGCCAACGATGAAGGCGCCGCCAGCTTCACGCCCCACGATATATCCGTTGGGTTCACCCTGTTTGCTGAGCAGGTCCTCGATCATCCGGGCAAGACCCTCGGCCCCCTTGCCAAAGACGCCTTCGGCTGCGCCGATCAGATCGTCTTCCCCGTAAGTGCTGGCCTCATCCACGCTGGAAACAGCGTCTGTCCCATCCGCCGGAGCGGCTGGATCGTAAGCGGGCGCAATGTCTGAAGCGGTGCCGGGTGTGGTGACGACCTCGGCAGGTTCGCTGCTTTCTGCCGGAACAGGCTGCGGGCCGCCGAGCGGCGGCAAGTCAGAGGGCTGACCGGAACGAAGCTCGCCCTGCTGGAGATCGGCGTCGATCGCGCCGCTTTGATCCTGGGCCGAGGAATAGGCCTCGTCAGGGTCGAAACTTTCCATCTCTTGCGCGTGGGCCGGGGAGAATGCGAGCGCCGCAGCGCCGATAGCGGCCGCCACATGGCCTGCCAGTTTCCTGTTCGCTGCGATGATGGTGCGGATGGTCATGGAAATCTTCCTTAAGGCGCGGACCTGATTGCCCGCACATCTCTCCACCGGAAAGAAGACGCGCTATGCCTGCGCACGGCAAGGGGGCGAGCGGCAGAGCGAATCGAAAATGCGGTGAAGCGAATCGCGGGACTAGGCTCACGTGCCTGCCAGCAAGCATCTGAACACAAGCGGAATCGCATAAAGAAAGCCGCGCAAATGCAAAAAGTGTCGCATCCGCGCTTGCCGCTGCGCATAACGCCCATTATAGCGCGCGGCTCGCAGTCCGAAAGCTGACGCGACATGCGGAGACGTGGGTGAGTGGCTGAAACCAGTTCCCTGCTAAGGAACCATACTCTTTAACGGGTATCGAGGGTTCGAATCCCTCCGTCTCCGCCACCTATACCATCCCAAGAGATCCCAGAAAGTCCCTGAAAGCCGCAGAATTCTGCGGTTTTCTGGACTTGCATCGGAATCTCTAGTTCTTATTTTGTTCTAACCCTTCCCACACTTTCTACCCACCATTGTGGGAGCAGATGTGGGAAGAGAACCAGGATGGATGGCTATGAGAAAACTTTCCGCTGCTCAGATTCGAGCTCTCACTAAACCTGGCCGCTACATGGATGGCGATGGCCTATCGCTGCTGCTCACCGCCCCAAAAAAGGGGTATTGGGTGCTGCGCGCGACCATAAACGGGCGCCGAAGGGACATCGGCCAAGGGCCACTAGACTTAGTTACATTGGCTGAAGCCCGCGAACGCGCGATCGACATGCGCCGCGATATTCAGCGAGGCATTGATCCGATCGAAGAGCGCAAGCGCCAGAAAATCGAAATCCTCACGTTCAAGGCCGCTGCCGAGAAGGTCCACTCCGAGCAAAAGGCGGCCTGGAAAAACGGGAAGCATCAGGATCAGTGGATCAATACGCTCGAAACCTATGCTTTTCCCAAGCTCGGCGACCGGCTCGTAAATGACATCGAGGGCCCACTCATCCGAGAAGTGCTCCTCGACATCTGGCTGGAAAAGCCAGAGACAGCTCGCCGCGTAAAGCAACGGATCGGCGTTGTGCTCGATTGGGCCTATGCAAACGGAATGCGCGCGACCGAAGCGCCGATGCGCTCGCTGAGTCGTGCGCTGCCACGGCAGCCCAAGCAGGACGGCCATTTCGCTGCGATGCCCTATGAGGATGTCCCAACTTTCTTGAAGCATCTGCACAAGCGAACGAGTGTCGCACGGCTCGGGCTTGAGTTCCTGATCCTGACTGCCTCTCGATCGGGCGAAGTGCGGGGTGCTAAATGGGCGGAGATCAATCTGGACGCAAAACTCTGGACTGTCCCAGCGGAGCGTATGAAGGTCGGCAAGGAACATGTGGTCCCGCTGACCGATGCGGCAATCGACGTGCTCGAACGTGCCAGACCTTACTACGCTGAATGCAGCGATCTGGTCTTCCCCGGTCGCAACGTCTTGCGCCCGATGTCCGACATGACGCTGCTCAAGATCCTCCGATATGCAAAACTGCCCTTCACCGTGCACGGCTTTCGATCTGCATTCCGAGATTGGGCGGCGGAGAAAACCAGCTATCCTGGCGAGGTCGCGGAAGCGGCGCTAGCGCACTCGGTCAGCAACAAAGTGGAAGCGGCCTATCGCCGTACCAACTATTTGGACAAGCGGCGTGAGCTGATGCGCGAATGGTCAGACTTCTGCGTCGGAAGGTGAATAAGCACTCGCGAAAGCACGGCGGCATTGCGCCCCATCCCGGTCATTCGAGTAGTCACGATTTTCGCCCAAAAGCTGCCGTTGGTTCAGACTAGCGTCGATGGCAGCTATGCGCCCCAATAGCGGCCATAAAGTCAGGCGAGGACACGCTTGAAAGCTGCCGTTCCAAAGTTTCGTCTGATTGAGGAAAATAAGCCTTCAATCGCAATAGGTCGAAAAATTTTCTTCGCGATGCGTCTTGGTCGCTGAAGTGAGGCGCATGAAATCCTCGTTAAGTTCGGCTTTGCCGTATCGTGACCGTGCACGAATTAAGTTGCTCCTTCATTATGACTTTCGGATGAGCACCACCCCAGCAATCACAAGCGCGCCGCCAGCCAGAAGCCAGGATTGATCGACAAGCAACGCGCTAGCTATGATCAATGCGGCAGCTAGAGGGCCTTTCAAGGACTGACGCTCATTGCGAAGTCCAGCGAGCTGCTCGATACTGAGCGGATCGAGCTGAACCGGCACATATCCTGACTTTGCGATCGA
The DNA here is from genome assembly GCF_042854385.1 of Erythrobacter sp. MTPC3. Lineage (NCBI taxonomy): Bacteria > Pseudomonadati > Pseudomonadota > Alphaproteobacteria > Sphingomonadales > Erythrobacteraceae > Erythrobacter > Erythrobacter sp. MTPC3. The sequence goes on along the minus strand of NZ_BTGP01000009.1, from coordinate 28,534 downwards.
GTTCGCAGTGGCAAGTATGTCGGGCAAGGACGCCGACAAACCCAGCAGCTGACCGCGAAGTCTCTTCAAACCCGACCGAGCGCTGCCGAGCGAGAACCGCTCGGCGAGAAGCTCCGTGATGATCGGCCGGGTCTCTTCGGCGATGTTGTAGTCCGGTGCCAGCGATCGGACGAAGCCCTCTGCAGTCAACAAGGTACGCAGAAGAATGGCCAGATCAGGTGGCAGAACCAGTCGATAATCCCGCAACAGGTCGAAAGCGCGGGAAAAAATCTGCGAGAACTCGATGCCAGATAGCACGGTCCCCCTGAACTCTCCGATCAACTGATCCAGATCCACCGCGAGCGCATCGCGATCCACCTTCGGCTCCCCCGCCCATGCGAGCAGGACATTCGCGACATCGCTGGTTTCCTCACCAGCGATCGCAAGGACGAGGCGGACGATCTCGTCGCGCCTGGCCTTGGTGAGCGTCCCGACCGATCCAAAGTCGATGAAGCCGACATCCTGCTCGCCGATCATGAAGACGTTACCGGGATGGGGGTCGCCGTGAAATTCGCCGTTCAGGATGATCATCCGCAGGACAGCGTTGGCATAGCTTTTAGCGAAAGCCGCCACCCGCGGGTCGCCCGATGGGCTGCCCAGCGAAGACGCGGGCCTGCCGTACAGGCGTTCCTGAACGTTCACCCGCAGCCCGGTCAGTTCCCAATGGATGGCCGGGGACCTGACGCCGATGGTATCGAGATATGCGCCGATCCGCTCGCAGGCTCGGGATTCCGCAGCGAGGTCCATCTCCCAGGCAAGATTGCGGCCGAAGGTCCGCAGAAACTCGACTGGCCGGTAACGCGCGATGTCCGGCGACCGTGCTTCCACGATCCCGGCAAGGCGTATAAGGAGGCGCACATCAGCCTCCATCCGAGCGGCAGTGCCTGGCCGCCGAACCTTCACGATGACCTCGCTTCCGTCCCGCAGTCTGGCGGAATAGGTTTGCGCTATGGAGGCAGAGGCCAAAGGCTTTTCGTCGAACTGCGCAAAGTCGCTCCGCCAGTCCTCACCCCAGCTTGAAGCAAGTACGGGCTCGATATCTGCGAAGGGCACTGACGACACCTGATCGTGCAGGGTTGAGAATGCCGTGATCCAGTGTTCGGTAAACAGATCGCTTCGGGTGGCGAGGAGTTGCCCCAGCTTTATGCCGACTGGCCCGATGTCACGGAGGAACGCCACAACTGCAGCCGGATGAAATTCGCGAGGATCGATGACATTGCTCGAAGAGGGAATAAATCCGAGGGCTCCGGCGAGATTCTTCGCGCCGTGCCTCATTAGGATTTGGCCGATCTCCGCGGCGCGAGCGATGCTGCTGATAGGCTTTTCCGGGGGCGATGCCATGATTTTACTCAGCCTCGGCCCGGAGTTGGTCCAGATTTTCCGATACCCTTTCAAGAGTCTGCTGCAACGTTTGCTTCTCGTCGGCGGCAATGTCGCGCCAAAGCAGACCATGAAGCCTATCCGCGGAGCCTCTCAGTTCGGGCAGCAGATCGTCAAGCTGCTCCGTGAGGATGAGCTGCCACGCTCGCCGATCCGTCTCAGCTCGAAGCCTTTTCATCAGCCCGCGTGCGCAAAGACCTGCAACCGCCAGGCCGATGGTCGCCGATTCCAGTTCCAGTTTCTTGGCGATTTCAGCCTGCGTAAGGGCAGGATCGCGAAGAAGTTGTCCGATGATCCTCCACTGTGTCTGATTGAGACCGATCCTGGCGACCCTCGCATCGTACACTCTGCGCGCGCCGCGACTGATCTCGTCCATAAGATAGAGAATGCGGTCATCATCGGTGATGACCTTCTGCCGACGCTGAGACCGTGACATGGTATCTGGTTTTTCATCCATAGCGCTGTGTAGTCGGATAGCCTCGGATGCCCAAATGCAAACTGCTAAATGCCTTTACTATCTGACTCACGGCTCATAGGGCGCGAGACGCGTTCACCTTTTACTGAGGCTGCCGAAAGAGTCAGATGACCGATAACTCCAACCAACCGGAGCAGGAGGGCACAACCCCAACGAAACCGCAATCGCGGCGTGGCTTGCGCATCGTGCTAATCATCGTTGGTCTTGCCGTGCTGCTTGGCGGGATCTGGTGGTACTACCGGCACGTAACCTACGGACAGTACATGCAGACGACCGATAACGCCTATGTCGCTGCCGACAGCGTCGTTATCTCTTCCAAGGTAGCGGGATACGTCGAAGAGGTCTTCGTGGGGGAGAACGAGCAGGTTGCTCGCGGCGGAGCCCTCGTACAACTGGATCTGCGGGATTATCAGGCGCAAGCGCAACAGGCGCGCGCACAGATCGCTGCGACCCTGGCCGGTGCCGACACAATCCGTTCTCAGGTAGCCGAACAGGATGCAGCCATTCGCCAGGCGCGGGGCCAACTCGCCGCCGCGCGCGCAGCACTGGACCTCGCGAACGACCAGGTGGCGCGATATCGGCCCCTTGCCGCGACAGGAGCCGAACCGCGGGAAAAGCTAGACCAGTATGAGGCGCAGGCGCGGCAAGCGCGGGCCGAACTCGTCGCCGCGCAGGCGGCGGTGGCTGCCGCGACCGCGCGCCGAGGGACCCTGTTCGAGCAGATCAACCAGACCCAGGCGCAGGCGGACGCTGCTCGCGCTCAGCTGGAAACAGCCGACCTTACGGTTGAATCGACCTTGCTGCGCGCCAGCAAGGCCGGCCGCGTCGGCGATCTCTCGGTGAGGGTGGGCCAGTTCGTGCAACCGGGTCAACGTTTGATGACGGTGGTTCCGGTGAGGGCGATCTACGTGACGGCAAACTTCAAGGAAACGCAGGTCGGCCTGATCCGGGCCGGCCAAAGCGTCAGGCTCGAAGTTGACGCCCTACCCGACCTTGAGATCGCGGGACGAGTGGTCAGCATATCGCCGGGAACGGGCGCGGAATTTTCCATCCTCCCCCCCGAAAATGCCACCGGCAACTTTACCAAGATCGTTCAACGGATACCCGTCCGCATCGGTATCGATGCTCCCCCTGAAGTGCGGCGTCTGCTCGTTCCCGGCATGTCGGTAGTGGCTACGGTCGACACCCGGAATGCTGCCGGCGAATTGGAAGAGATCTCGAGTCGGACTCAATGACCGAGATACTGGCAGCGCAGGACACTTCGATCGGGCCGGCCGGGGGCCGAAAGAACGCAGACGTGACTGCCTGGGTCGCTGTGGCCGCGGGCGCGCTTGGCGCCATGCTCGCGACGCTGGACATATCAATCGTCAATTCCGCACTCCCCGTCATTCAGGGCGAGATCGGTGCCACAGGCGCCGAAGGCACCTGGATTGCTACGTCATTTCTCGTTGCTGAAATCGTCGTCATTCCGCTGAGCGCTTGGCTCGAACGGCTGTTCGGTCTGCGAACCCTCCTCATCATCGCGGTTAGCGCGTTCACCGCATTTTCGGTGCTATGCGGGATTGCAACCGACCTTACGACCATGATCATCGGCCGAACGGGTCAGGGATTCACGGGCGGAGTCCTCATTCCGACCGCAATGACTATTGTGGCTAAACGATTACCGCCGCACCAACAGCCAATCGGAATGGCCCTGTTCGGCATGACTGTGGTTCTTGGCCCCGTGATGGGGCCATTGATCGGCGGCTGGCTGACCGAGAACCTGAGCTGGCACTATGCCTTTTTCGTCAATGTGCCAGTCTGCGCAATCCTGCTGCTCTTGCTGTTTATCGGGCTGCCTCACGAGAAGCCCAAGTGGGAATATCTCACGGACGCCGATTGGGCTGGCATTCTCGGGCTGATCCTCGGACTGGGCGGTCTGACTGTTGTACTCGAGGAAGGGCACCGTGAGGAATGGTTCGAGTCCTCACTCATTCGCTGGCTAACGGTGGTGACCATTATCGGCTTTGCCTGTTTGATTTACGGACAGGTGAAGGCACGCAAGCCAGTCTTGAAGTTGCAGCTCCTGTTCAATCGACAGTTCGCCAGCGTCGCGATCATGGCGCTCGCCCTGGGCGTGGTGATGTATGGTTCGACCTATGTCATTCCGCAGTTTCTGGCGATCATCTCTGACTATAATGCTTTTCAGACGGGACTGGTCATCTTCTGGATGGGTGTCCCGGCCTTTCTCCTGATGCCGGTTCTGCCCCTGATGATCCGCAAGGTGGACATCCGCATTGCCGTCGGCACCGGAATGCTGCTGATGGCGATCAGCTGCTTTGTCAGCACGAGTCTGACCGCCGAATCCGGCGGCGCTGTCTTCACTGAAAGTCAGCTTATCCGCGGGGCCGGAATGATACTTGCGATGATGTTCCTGAATCAGGCAACGGTTGCGTCGGTGGCCAAGGAAGACGCGGGCGATGCCTCGGGCATTTTCAACGCGGCCCGCAATCTTGGCGGATCATTCGCCCTCTCGGCCCTCGCTTCGTTCCAGGACCAGCGAATTTGGCACCATACGAGGCGCATGGAAGAAACGCTGAATGCGAACAGCGTTTCGCTGCAGACCTATCTCGACGGACTGGCGCGAAGCTTGGGCGATATGGAACGAGCGATGGCGGCACTCGGCGGCACTCTCCAGCGCGAAGCGTTCATCATGACCTACAATGATGTCTTTCTGGTGATGGGACTTCTCACACTCGCGACAGTCCCGCTTGTTCTGTTCCTCAAGCCGCTTCCGGAAAATGTCTCCCTTTCGATGCACTGAGCCCGAGATTATGCGCCACTTGCTACCTCCGATTATCACTATCGCCTTGCTAGCTGGATGCACGGCTGGGCCCGATTATGCAGGCCCCCCGGAAGTTGTGTCAGCAGACACGGGCACTCGCTTTGTGCGCGCTGGCAGTGATGTGAGCGCATCTGATCCGGTTGTCGCTCAATGGTGGCTGCTGCTCGGCGATCCCGAGTTGACGCGGCTGGTGGAGGCTGCGCTGTCCGGCAACCCTTCGCTCGCCGCAGCGCAGGCGCGCATTGCCCAGGCACGGGCATCCATCAGGCAAGACCGTGCGGGTCGAATGCCATCGCTTGGGGCACAGGCCACCACCGTGCAGGGCCGGCTTCGTGGTCTCGACATTCAAGGCGGGGCGCCCCCCCCGTCAGAGCAAACCAATTCCGACGCAGAAACCGATGACTCGCTCAGCTTTTTCAATGTGGGCCTTAACGCCAACTGGGAGCTGGAGTTCGCCGGTGGCTCGCGCAGGCGCATTGAAGCCAGCAATGCCCAAGCTGCTGCAACGGTGGCCAATGCAGAGGACGCAAAGGTCCAGTTGACTGCCCAAGTGGCCAGCACCTACGTCAATTTGCGGGAGGCCCAATTCCGCGCAGAGCAATTTGAGGCGCAGATTTCGTTGCAGGAAGAGATCCTGGCGCTGACATACCAACGCTATCAGCGCGGTGCATTGCCGCTTTTCCCGGTAGGCACCGCGAATGCCGAACTGGAGATGCTCAAGTCACAACTTGCCGAAGCTGAAGCGGATATCGCAGTCCTGTCTGATGCACTCGCTATACTGACCGGACAGGTGCCGGGATCAGTTGATGCAGCGCTCACGACTGCGCATTCCATTCCCATGCCGCCAGAGCAGGTCGCGATCGGCGATCCGGCAAGCCTGGTGGCGCGTCGGCCTGACATAAGGGCGGCCGAACGGTCTCTTGCCGCGTCGACGGCGCGGATCGGGGTGGCCGAGGCGGCGCGGTTCCCGAAATTGTCCTTCACGGGGATCCTGGGCCTCGGCGGATCCTCGTTGGACGACGTTGTCGATGTCGGCGATTTCTCCGCACTCGCGATCCCACGCCTCCAGTGGAATTTTCTGGATTTCGGCAGGGTAGACGCTGCGATCGACCAAGCCGGGGCGGCGCGCAACGAAGCAGTCGCCAATTACCAGCAGACGGTGCTTCTGGCACTGCAAGACGCCGAACGTGCCTTGGCTCGCTTCGGCCAGCAGCGTGTGGCGCTCGCTGCCAGTATGCAAATCAAGAAGCAGGCTGACGGCGCGGCGGACCTGAACCGCCAACGTTTTGCCGCAGGAGCGATCTCGAAGGCTGACCTCAACCGGGCCCTGCGAGAACAGCAGCAGGCCTCAGCAGACCTCGTCCGGGCAAAAGGTGCCCTTACGCTGGCGTGGATCGCGCTGCAGAAGTCGCTGGGCCTTGGGTGGCAAGAGCCTGTTCGAGATCAATAGTCCCGCCGCGCTGATCAAGTGATCCGGTTGACGAGAAGTAGGCGCCCCTGCCGCTGGCGACCAACTTGTCGTCGGGCTCGAGAACCCGGGTTTCCGCCACCGGAATCTGTCGCCCGATCTTCACGATCTGTCCGTGAGCAGTGAGAGGTCCTGAGGTTGCAGGACGGTGGTAATCGACATGCAGATCGGCCGTCGCTCTCGCCGCGACTCCCCCGGCAAGCAGAGTATAAAGCCCGGTGAGGTCGACCAGTGAAGCCAGGATCCCTCCATGCGCCGACCCAATCATAGGGTTCGACACGATCTCTTCGCGCCATGGCATGGTGATCGCGATTCCCTGGTCGGAGCATGTTGCAATCTCCAGCCCAAGCCATCGATGAAACGGCGCGATATTCAGCATTTCCTGCAAGCGCTCTCGATCGATCATAGCTCCCTCGTCCCCTGTGGTTGAGCCGTATCGCAAGAGTGATGGGTTCGTAGGAAATCGACGATAGCGGCGGAGAAGGCATCGTTCGCATCGCCCACGACCATGTGCGTGGCATCGGCAATATCGGTGTATTCTGCATGGGGGGCGAGTTGTCGCAGATGCAAAACGGCCTCTTCGGAAACAAGATCGCTAGAGCCGCCTCGGATGAGGTGAAGCGGAAGCGTGAGATTCGCCGCAGCTTGGCTCAGCATTGCCGATTGACGTTCTTGGCTGTCTGGGTCGCCTTGTCTGGCTGACATTATATTACGGATAAACACCGGGTCCCAGTGCCAATAGAAGCGCCCATCCGACTTCTGCCGCAGATAGTTTTTCAGACCATCGCTCGCGCCCCGCTTGGGACGATGCGGCATGTAGCGAGCGATCACGTCGGCCGCCTCCTCTGGTGAGGCGAAGCCGCTATCGACATGCTCTTCCATGAAACCAACCACGCGCATCACACCGCTGGGCTCCATGCGCGGGGCAATGTCGACCAATGTGAGTGAAGCAAAGCTACCTGGAGCAAGCTCCCCTGCGGCAATCAGTCCAGCGAGCCCGCCCAGTGAAGCGCCAACCAGCGCTGGCTTCTGGTCCAGGCGCGACGCTGCAGCGACCAGATCCGCCGCGAAGTCGCGCATTTCATAAGCTCCGCATGGCGACCAATCGCTGTCTCCGTGACCGCGCATGTCGAAGGCGATTGCGCGAAAGCCGGCTTGAGCCAGCTCGCTGACCACCCTTCTCCACGCGCGCCGTGTCTGCCCGCCGCCGTGCGCAAGAAGGACGGGTTTAGCGTAGGCATCCCCCTCAGCCTCGGCTGTAAGAGAAATCGCGCCTGCGCCCTCAATCGTAAAGGTTTCTCTCGCCATCTCCGGATGGTAGGAAAGGCGCGCTAAATAGTAAACCAATTTAGTTTGTGGCTCTCGGCTCCGTGTTGGCTGTCCTGCAGGGGCGTTTCAACGACGGCAAAAGTCTATGCCAAGAGGGGTTTCTCCAGACCATTCTCTAATGCACCGGCTTGCGATTCGGTCAGCAGTCGCTGTCCGCTTAATCCGCTCAAAGATATAAAAGCTGCCTTTCCGCTTCCGGCCCAGTTTCAGTCATACCATCATAACCCAATCTCGAACGGCTTGATCCGCTCCTTAGTCAGGTCTGGTGCCTTCTCTCGCTCGACCTGCTGCTCTTTGTTAGGCGCTTGGATTTGACCCGCCTTGACTCCCTTGGCTGCCGCAGTCCCAAGCCGTTCGGTTGTCTCGGCTGCCGAAGACTTCTCGCCCAGATTGGTCGCAATCCCTCGCCCAACCTTGTCCCGATTGTCGACAATCAGCGTGAGCTCGTCTCGCAGACGTGTGATCGTGACGAGGAAATTGCGCTGCGAGAGCAGTCGCCGCTCGCGGCTGTCGAGCACGGCAATGCCCTTATCTGCTGTGAGGCCCTGCGCCATATGGGCGTTGAGCGCATAGGCGAGGTCGATCCGCTTCAGCATCGGGTCGTTCGGCTTCAGTTTATGCTCCATGCCGCTGGAGCTCGTGACCATCACGCCGTCCTGGTTGATCGCGGTCACTATTGCCCTGTCGGCATTTATCAATCCGCGTTTATGGTCGCTCGCCGTCCAACGGATGGCGTCCCCGTTATAGAGATCGAGATCCTTCTTCTCGAACAGCTGCAATGTTTGGTCGCTGCCCTTCGACGACAATTTCGCTGGCACGAAGCGGAGCAGATGCCCTCGCTCATCGCGAAGCGTAACAACACCCTTCTCAGTATCGACAGCGGCGACCTCATGACTTCCTCGTCCGAGACCATGCCGCGATTGGCGGCTTGCCACTTCGAGCACCATGCCCGGCGCGTAAATGCGCGCGTAGCGCAATTCCTCGCGTGTCGCGTTCACACGGGTTAGAACCGCAAGCCTTGCGCTCGCTGGTCCGATTTCGCCATTGGCGGCAAGCCCGGTTTGAACAGCGGTGTTGATCTCAGAGCGCAAACGACGCCCTGCAGCGAAGATCGACGTGCGTTCGCGCTCTGCTAGCGGAAGGGAAAGCCAGCGTTCCGCCGCAACGATTGCACTGTCCTCCTGGACCTCGACAATGTGATCCTTGAGATGATCGAGAGCATCGCTGGTTTTGCCCGACTGCGCTGCTTGCTGAGCTCTCTCCAGGGTATCGGAGCGCGCGCGAAGATTGTGGTCCATGCGCGCCGTTTCGGTCCCTGCGCGCTGCGCCAGAGCAAAGGGCTTGCCCGCTTCGACAGCTCCCAGTTGCTTTTCGTCGCCCATGAGCACGAGGCGATCGACCTTGAGCAGATTGGCAAGCCGGATCAGCCGGTCCTGGTCGCGGGTAGAAACCATTGAGGCTTCATCGAGAACGAGGACAGTGTCGCGATAGTCTTCGCGCGCAGCGGCGATCTCGGCTTTGCCAACTGAGCCATCCAGCAACTTTCGATGCCCACCGAGAAAGCGGTGCAAGGTCATCGAAGGAATGCCCGTATCCTTCTCCAGCATGAGGACCAGTGTGTTCTGGACCCCGAGGCCGATCACCCTCTTTCCGTGCTCCCCCAGCAGCTGGTTCATTGGCCGCAGCACGCTTGATTTGCCGGCCCCTGCCACACCCTGGACGGCTACAACGCGATTGGTCGAAGACAGGATCAACCGGCCTGCCGCTTCCTGACCGGCGTTGAGCTTCATTCCGTAATTAAGCGCTGCCGACGCTTGCAGATATGGCCCAGCGGTCTCGGCATCGAGGATCGGACGAACTGCGCCATTCCCCTTATCGATCTCGGCCAGCATGCGGGTCTCCAGCGTCAATGCATTGGATGTCGTCAGCCACCCTTTCTGCGCGCCTCGCCCGCGTAACAGCGCGCCCTGCTGCGCGAGTTGCCCAATGCGTTTTTCGACTGACTTCATTGTAGTCGGCAGCCCGAAATCGAGCGACGCCTTGGCAAGATCAGTTGCCGTAAATGCCGCCTCTCGTTCGGACAAATGCCGCACCGCCGATGCAACCGCGTGAGCCGTCGCAATTTCTTCCCGGCCTTTCAAATGAAGCCGCTTGGGAATGAGCGGATCGCCCTCCTTGATGCCCATTCGCTCGGCGACGCTGGCGATCATTGCCCTGCCCCGTTCAAGCAAAGTGGGGCGATCATTTGCCCGCTTCATTGCCGCAACAGTCAACTCGTGTGAACGCAGCTTCGCGTCGCGCACCATGCCTTCAAGGTCGAGCCTCTGATCCCAGGCCTGCCCTTCCCATTGGGCCATCAAGGCACCGCGATCGACATCGCTTTGCTTGGCCTGCCGTGTCGCCAGCGTCGCCACGACACTCGACGCCAAAGCGTTTGAGGCGATTCTGCGCGGAGAATTGCCCAACGGCGAACGTATCGGACACCAGGGTCAGTATCACCGCGCCGGGACAGATCTGACCTTTTCGCTGCCCAAAAGCTGGTCGCTTCTGGCGCTCGTCGGCAAGGATCAGCGGATCATTGACGCGTACCGTTCAGCGGTCGTCGAAACGCTCCAATGGGCAGAGAAGAATGCGGCCCAGTATCGCACCGAGAAGGGTGGCAAAGAGCGACTTCATGCCAGCGATAACCTGACCGTCGCGCTGTTCCAGCACGACACCAACCGCAATCAGGAGCCGAACCTGCACTTCCACGCTGTGGTCGCCAACATGACGCAGGACAAGGACGGCAAGTGGAGAGCGCTGCGTAACGACAAGCTGTGGCAGCACAATACCTTGCTCAATGCCATGACAATGGCGCGTTTCCGGATTGAGGTAGAGAAGCTTGGCTACCGGATCGGCGCATTCGGAAAGCACGGCAACTTCGAAGCCAAGGGTATAGACCGTGATGCGGTGATGGCCTTCTCGACGCGGCGGCAGGAGGTGCTCGAAGCCCGACGCGGCGGCGGGCTTGAGGCGACCGTGCCTGAAAGACCCAAGCGTTCGGCGCCTTCACCGACCCAGATCCCGGATCGATCAGCGTCCGCCTTGGTGTAGTAATTGTCGTTGGCGAAGTAGTTCGCAGCACCGCCAGCCGAGCGCACATTGGCAACCGAAAGCATCGCTCAGCGCCCCTCGCGCTTCGCGGCTTTGCGCTCGCGATATTCACGAATGCGTCGTTGGTAAGCGACCACCACGCGGTCCCGCAGTTCCTTATCCTTGTGCGTGCGAAGCCACCCATCAAGGGCGATCTTGGTGAAGAGCAGATCGGCCAGAACCTGATCGCGGAACGCCTCGTCCTGGGATTCATCAAGCGCCTCGATGACGGTGAGCTTCAGCCACTGGCTGACGCTCATATGGGCTGCATCAGCAGCGGCTTTAACAAGCGCATGAAGGTCTTCGTCGACATAGCATTGAAGGGCAAACCGCACGGCGTCACCTAACGTTTGGCCGCCCCTCCTCGGCCCAATGACCCCTCTCGACTGACATCAGTCTACGGCAGCGACCACCCTGTAGGAAAACGCTAATTTTCGATTTCAAATTAATAGCTTAGAGCCGAGCAACTCACATGTGAGTTGCGGATCGCGGAGTGACATCAGATGACATTACTTGGCGACAGATGCCGAAATATCGGCGAAACCCGCAGAAATCCTCGCCTTAAAGACACCGGATCTCCGGGTACGGTGTGCGCGAAGTTGTTCCCCATTTGGACCGTTGTGATCGACTAATTCCCCGACCGAATTTCGACGATAAAGGCATTGGTTTCACACGGATTCTGTAGCCCATCCGGCGCATGAAGGATAGCTAATCCTGCAAAGAGCCCCATTCGCAAACTGGCGTATTTGTAGCAGATGGCCATCGGATTGAGCTGATCTCACGCTCTGCATCTACGACACCCTACGGCGCTGGCAAAGTGGGTTGATCATCGGTCAGCGAACCTCCACAGATGCGAAATGCCTTATGCGGATGGGCGAGCGCTTCAGCCGATATGGGAAGTCGAACTAGTCCATTCGCTCGCCTCCCGTATGTGATCATTAGCAAATCCGGGATTGGTCAACATTTACCGGACTGAGAAGGTCGGGACGGACCTCTGATTCAGTCTTAGTATTGGCCCCATAAGGTCATCCTAAGCACCGATCCCTTCGCATGAAGCTCCAATATGTATAGAGCTTCCGAACACCCCTCACTCTTCCTTCATTTCCAGAACAGTTAGGCATAGCTCACCCAGTTTGTCGGCAGCTTTGCGCCCTAATTTCGGTCACTGAGACTGGATCGACTGTCTGTTGTGAGCTGACACTTGATTGCTAAGTATTGCACCACCGGCGCAACAGGAATTGGGGGACAAAGTGGTGCTTCAATTCCGGACAACTGAGCGAACGGATCTGAGGCACACGATCTTAGCTGATCCGCATGCGGCGATTAATCTGTGCTTCTTGGTCTTCTCGCTTTGCATCCCAAAGATAACGTTCCTCCATGTATCGTAAGATATCTGACACCCTCGGGTGGGTGTATTCGACAGCATCTGCCCAACGGCCATACTTGCTTGCCAGTTCTCTCTCTTGATCGCCACCTTCGCCGCGCCAATGCACGCCGCGTGAGTTAAATAGCGCAACAGTCATACCAGCCTTGATCTGTTCATTGGCGACCTGCTCCAAAGCATCGCAGACGACTGTGCATGGCCATGTCCCGTCATCATTAGCGGGTGAATGAGACAGCAGTTTGCCAATGCATTGGTCGCCCATGTCCGACCGCGAAAGTTCGCCGCATTTTTCTCTTACGTTCTCAATCCAATCTAGAAGGATTTCAGTTCTCAGATTTCCGTCTTCGTCGTGCCCAGGAATTCGCTTGATTGTATCGAGTAGGGTATAGCTCTGACGAGCCATAGCCATTCGTTGCTCTTCTTCCCCAATGCGAAGTTCAAGCGGATCTTGTCCGCCATCTTCACGTTTGAATGCCATTGCCACCGATTGAACGAACAACTCTGGGTGTTGCTCGATCCACTTCTCCAGGTTCTCAGGCCTGCCTTGATCGAGTCTAAAGATCTCAAGAAAATGGAATTCGATGACCGAAAGCTCCTCGACCGAGGCTGCCCCGCTATTCGTTACAATCTCAATCGCATCGCGGAGATAGTGGCCGTCCAATCTGCTGTGACCAGAAGGTTCTTCTGAACTCGATATGATTGCTCTGAGCAGTCGATATACTGTGCGAGGCTCCAGAGCCTTTAGCTTCCAATGCGCGAGGTCAAAAGCAAGACGCGGGCGTCTGGCTTCTACCAGTCGCGCAACGGCAAGACGGAGATCATCATCTTCGAAGCACATCCCCGGGACAATTTCCTTCCAATACTGCTCGGCGAAATCATCGCCCAGCTTGTCCAGAGCATCCCACGTTGATTTCTCAAAAGGAGCTATCAGCAAGACTGCGAGCTTTTTGGTCTTGTCCAGCTTTTCAACGAGCGGTCCGAGGAGCGGCCTTTTCTCCCAGTCGGAAGTGTGCAAAGCTCCTGCAACAATCTGCGCGATGTTCCCATCGAGTTTCTCTTGGTCTTGTACGAGCGTCAGCGCCTCTTTGAGCAAGTTTTCCTCGTTGAGGACTTTCACCAAGCAGCGCCCAATCGTCTGTGCGGCTTGCCCCAAATTAGCAAGTTCAACCACGCGATTGATACCCCCGTTTTCATATACCTCTTTGAGGGCCGACACTCTTTGCTTCTCAATTCGCTCGTCGCGCTTTTTGAAATCGAAGTCCTCGTCTTCAATTTCAAAGGCGGATTCGTCCACCCAAGTGGTTCGGAATAGCCACTCATGACGATACACAACGTCTGATGGCGCAAGCGCTTCATAAGCTGAAATTGCCCTGGCAAGGGCTTCTTCTTTCGGAGAGCACGATTGGCTGCGCTTAACCGCGCGCCGACTGAGGGCCGCCGTGCGAATCCTTTCGCGAAGCCACGACTTGTCGGCCTCACTTGCAGATTTCGCGAACTCATCGACTAGGTCCCAAACTCGACCTTTCATCTCATCGCTGACACCCGATAGACTTGTGACGAGATCAGCGAGAGTCTCGCGCGTATGATGGGGCCAATTCACGGCAATTTCAAAGGTCTTCAATGCGAAGTCGTTAGCCTCGCGATTAGTCGTCACACCGCCATATCCATGGCCATCAGGTCGCCACTTGGGTTTATGGGAGTAGTGGCCGGTCCGATGACCCGACTCAAACTGTGCCAGACCGATTGGCCAAGCAACCTTTGGGTGCTTCTCTACCAGTTTTTCGAACGCGGCGATCCTTTGGTTCAGATTCGCGGCTGTTTGCGGCATCCAGTTGCGGAACATCGCTCCTAGGCTATTCGACGGCTTGTTGAGCAGGTTATCATCAAGCGGCTTCTCGGCCAGCTTCCCAAGCACCAAGATTGTTCGCAAAAACCGCCTCGGAGACCATGCCAGTCCCTCTAGTGCCCAAAGGAGACCAGTCCTCGGAGAACTACTAAACATCGATGAACTCGAAGGCCTCATCAACGACATTGCATAAGAGTCGTCGGATTCAAGATCCTTCTCAATGATCGACAAAAACCTATCAGGCGCAGCCTCTGCATAGAGGGCGAGATTATCGATATGGGTTTCGAGCGTGGTGTCAGAAAGAGGCGTTAGCAAGCCTTCGACCAGCCTGTTCGCGCGAGACTCGCAGTCGAAGTTCAGGCGGTTCTCGAACAGTGAGTTGCCGTAGACCGCAAGGAGAACCAATGTCTCCGCGACGCCTTCTCTTATTGCGCCAGAAAGCTCTCTCGTTTTCCCATGAATGCCTGCTGCCCATCGCTCATCTTCTGGTAGCTCAAGGGACGGATCGGGTTCCGACAAAATGATTTCTGCCACATCGAAAAACCGCTCGAGATCAGCGGCAATTATTGAATTGTGGATCGCAAACAGGACATCGATCTTCGATACTACCCCATTAAAACTTCCCGCCGACCAGACAGGAGAAGAATCGAGCGGAAGTAGCTCATTGAAGTGCCTATTGACGGTCTCAATTTCTTGATCGGCTGCAAGGCACTCGATCATTGCGCAATCTGCCTGATTGTCAGTTCTCCAAACACCGGCAAACAATGCGGGCACCAACGTGCGGGCAACCTCTTTGTCGGTTGACCAGTCCGGCTTCTGAATGGCATCGAGTTTTGAGAGCCTACGCCTTAGCACAGTCAGGGAGCGTCCAGACTCACGCCCCAACTGGTCAATTCGATCCCGCTCCAATCCAAGGTCTTTGAGCGCCTCATCGAAATCCTCGTAGTTCAGTGTGTCCAGAAGGACGTCTGGCTCTTTGGAGGTCGCGTTCCGCGCATAGACAAGGAAGGACGGCAGTGAGTTTCGATATGGGGCGAGTGCTTTTTCGACATCACGAGACATCACGACAGGCACGAAGTTTGACACCTTGTTCGCCAATTTCGTCAGAGTTTCAGCGTTCTCAAAGACCACCACTTGGTCTCTTAGGTGGCCTAGGTCGTCGTCGTCATGCGAGAATACACAGCTAAGGAATGCCAGAGCCTCATCTCTCGAATCTGCAAGAATAAGCCCTGAGCTATATGGCTTTGTTTCGACCAATCGCTTCACCGAAGCCCGATGGGCTTTGACTGCACTTTGAAACATGGAGGGCTTGAGTTCAGGCTCGCAATCAGCAGACCAATCCCGCCAGATTTGATCAAGCGACTTGCAGCCTTGAGCAGACTGGTTCGTTTCATTCGCGAACCACACCTGAGCCGGAATAGATTGTTCCAACCATTGCTCTAGGTCGCTGGCATCGAGGGCACGAACGTCCTTCCACAGCTTCTTCTTTTGCTGCGCTTTGGCCCACTCAGCCTTGCCCGACCAGCGGCGCGGCGTCACAAACACAAAGGTGATGGCTTTTCGTTCAGTAGCATCGAGGGCTTTGACGCTCTTCGCGAAATCACCGTCAGCCTTGCCTTTGATGTCCTTATTGACACCGAATTCCCACACGGATTGTCCGTGGGGAATCCAAGGAGTGGCCTCACCTGACTCTACCTCGCCATCTGCTCCGGGAACTTCGCTGTCATCATTGCCAGGAAAGCTAACTCTTGAAAGCTGCATGCCAGTCGAATTTACCAACAGCCTGAGCAACACTGCCAGCCTTTGGCGAGGCTTCAGTCCCGTCGAAGCCCAACTTTCAATCGTGATCGATTTGATCTCAAGGAACGGCGGGACGTAGGACTGCACGGCTTCTGTGACGGCCTTTCCCTTTGCAATCTTGGCATCAAATGCGCTTTGAAGATTGAGCAGATCGCGAGCATCCGCGCCAAATGCCTTGGCGAGTCGCCCCGCCATGTCCGGGGAAAGATCGGCGTTGCCGTTCAGTAGGTTTGAAAGTGTGGGGCGACTGACCTCAAGGCGCTTTGCAGCCTCTGTGACGTTCATGCCTTTGGGAATGATGTGCTCGCGAATGTGCGAACCTGGGTGCTCTATGTTGCTCATTTGCATATCATAACCGAACTTACTGTCGATTGCAATATTGTGTAGCGTTACGCACTACAAATGAATAGATGGTCGGCCCCTAGTCGAAGTTGTCAGACTTCTTACCCGGTCCCAGAAGCCGGGACCCGCCTTTGGTGCGGTGTGCGTGATCGCGTGTCCGGTTGGCTTGATCTTAGCTCTTCTCTCCGTCGTAATAATTGATTGATCCTGTCGGCTTTGACCTTGCAGAGCCTCACAGGCGGACAGTCAACTACCGGCCCAGTTTGAGCCATCGCTAAACGTCGTAATCTGGGGGTGAAAGCGGACTTCAAGACCCGCAGCTGTGGAGATGCGTAAAGATGCTCGATCATGCTTTTGCAGACGCCCTGATTAAAGCTTGCCAAAGACTTTCTCAGGGAATGCCTCGTTTATGTGAGGAAGATGACGATTGGTGTCGTCTAGGTCCCGATGCTATCAAGACCCATAAACAAGTTCGCCGTTCTCGCAGTTGGCTTGCTAGCGCTTACGAGCATGCGCGACGGCGATCAGCCGACTGCGCTTTGCGAGTCCACTGTTCAGCCAGAGAACGAAATTTCCGTGCTCACCTACAATGTCAAAGGCCTTCCTTGGCCATTAGCCTCCGGACGTGAAGAGCCCCTGCGACGCATAGCAAGTGGTCTGCACGAATTGTGCGGGACCGCTGAGCGTCCGCACGTTGTGGTCCTTCAGGAAGCCTTTGGTGAAGCTGCCGATGATTTCATTCGACAGGCTGGCTATCGCCATGTTTTGCGCGGGCCAAACGTGGATGATGCAGAGTTCAGTTCGTTTGTTGATTGGGATGAGCAGTTCTTTGACAACGCTAGCGCGGCACTCGGCGAAGGACTTGGTCGCTACCTCAATAGCGGACTTGTAATCCTGTCCGACCGTCCGATCGAGTTGGTCGCGAAGGGGATTTTTCCGCAGGAAGCGTGCGCTGGATATGATTGTCTGGCCAGTAAGGGTATCGTGCTCGCACGAGTTTCTCTCGGCGAAGACCTCCCAGCGTTCGTGATCGGCAACATCCATATGAACGCAAAGAACAGTTCAGGTGCCTCTCCCGAACGCCAGATCGAAGCCTATCGCCGGCAAGTCGACCTGGCGACAGAGTTTGTGAGCAACAGCCGGGATCCTCAGCTCCCCTTTGTGTTTGCAGGTGACTTCAACATGGGGACGGTCGAGGCACGGCGAGATCACCTCTTTGCATCCGGACTTCATGTCAGAGATGAAAACGACGGCCTTCGCGTTCTTGCCTCGCAAGGGCAGAGACCCGTCGGCACCGAGGAAGTCATTCGCCACGGTGCAGATTATCAGTTCTACTTTTCCTCGCCGCAATGGTCGCTTGAGCCTCTCACAACCTCCATTCCTTTCGGGCGAGCAAACGCAAACAAAGAACTGTCAGACCATATCGGTTTTATGGTCACCTACAGACTGACGCCCGCAACCGTCTCGCAAAGCATGGAGGCGCAAAATGCTTCTTGAGCGCAGCAGTCCGAGTGATCAGACAGAACAATTCTACGCCAGCTGCCATCCCCAGATTGCGGTCTTGCTCCCCTGCTACAATGAGGCGGGCGGCATCGCGAAAGTTATCGAAGATTTCCGTCAAGCACTACCCACTGCCTCGATCTATGTCTGCGACAACAATAGCTCCGATGAGACAGTGCAAATCGCTACCGATGCGGGTGCGATTGTTAGGCGCGAGCCCAGACAAGGCAAAGGCCACGTCGTTCGCCGCATGTTTGCTGACATAGACGCTGATATTTATGTGATGTGCGACGCCGACGACACTTATGATGCCAGTGCCGCCAGCGCGCTGGTTGAGGCGCTTGTGATACAAGGCCTGGATATGGTGGTGGGATCACGACAGCAAGAAAAAGCGGGGACCTATCGGCCGGGCCACGAATTCGGCAATTGGATGCTGAGCGTCCTAGTGAGAAAGATTTTCGGAGACCAATTCCGTGACATGCTAAGCGGCTACCGCGTGTTCTCTCGCCGTTTTGTCAAATCATTCCCGGTTATGTCTGGTGGTTTTGAGATTGAGACAGAACTCACGATCCATGCGCTTGAGCTCGAAATGCCAGCGTGTGAGATGCCTATTCGGTTCAGCGATCGCGCGCCTGGGTCAGAAAGCAAGCTTCGCACGTTCCGCGACGGTTTCAGAATTTTGGGGACGATTATCAATCTGCTGAAGCAAGAGCGCCCGCTGCAACTGTTCTCGTTTTTCGCCCTTTTGCTTTCGCTTGTTTCTATTGTGTTGGCGGTGCCAATTGTGATGACCTATCTGGAAACGGGCCTTGTGCCCCGCTTCCCAACGGCCATCCTGTCCAGCGCATTGATGTTGCTTGGATTTCTCTTTTTCTTCAGTGGGCTTATCCTGCAGACCGTCACGAGAGGCCGTCAGGAGGCAAAGCGTATGTGGTATCTAGCAGTGCCTGGCGTTCACGCGACATTGGATAGATCAGAAGGCGCGCGCTAAGGTGCAGATCCACCGTTTCGCGCGGTTTGCGCTGGTCGGAGCGGCCGGATTCCTGGTCGATATCGCTACGTTATACGGCGCTTTGGCTATTGGTTTAGGGCTCTATCTTGGCCGGGCAGTTTCTTATCTGAGCGCTGCGACTTTTACGTGGGCGGTCAATCGGCGCTTCACGTTTTCTACCAGTGCTTCTCCCAGTCTCGCAGAATGGTTTCGCTTCGTTCTTGCCAACGCTAGCGGAGGCTTGGTCAACTACATAACTTATGCGGCGCTTGTTACGTGGGCTGCTGGCTTGCTGGCTCATCCCGCGCTTGCGGTTGCCTGTGGCTCAGTTGCTGGTCTGGCCGTCAACTATGCTGCAAGCGAGCGCTTTGTGTTTCGTAAGGATCAAGACAGCGACGTTGGGCACGGCTGAGCTGTTCAGCCAGAAGACCGCTGTAATCGGCCAGCATCGAGCTTAGATCATAGTCGCGCGCCCGTGCGATAAGTGCGGCTGAACCGCGTGGCTGACCAAGCCGCCTTTCGATTGCCTGCGCCAACGCACTGGCGTCACCTACTGGGACTAATATATCCTCGTCCAAGGGGCGCAGAACTTCCGCAATGCCGGTCGGAGCTTTTGTGGCAACCAACGGTGTCCCGCAGGCTAGAGCTTCCAAAACTACATTACTGGCCCCTTCCCAGCGAGACGATGACACAAACAGGTCTGCTTGCCGCAAATGAGCGGTTACATCGTCAACATGCCCAAGTAGCTCAAGCTGATCAGCTATACCTTTGTTTTCCGCGTACCTTTTGAGACTGGCGATCCAACCATCGGTGCCTCTTCCAAGAATGCGGAGAACGGGTTTCGGGGTGATGCGGAGTTTGGCCAAGGCGTCAATTAAGGTGTTGAAGTCCTTTTGCTTCGACAACCGACCGATGCCAAGAATGATAGGGCGCTCGTTTTCCGTCTGCTTTCCATGCCCGCTCGCATATCGATCAATGTCGATCCCATTGGGAACGCACGAGACGCGTTCGGTGTCGAAACCGATACCATTTACAAGCTGGCCTTGAAGTTCCTCAGAGACCGCCACCACATGGTGCATCGCTTGGAATTGAAACCGCTCCTGCGGCTTGATGATCGCCCTAAATATGGGATTGGCATCTCCAAGCGAGACGACTGCATTGCTCGCTCTGCCAACGAAGCGAGGACGCGCATTGGCGGGAAGCATCTGCAGCGCCTTGGCGATATGCCAATGCATCTGGTTACCGGGCGAAAACAGCAATGATGGCGAGCGATTACCGAGCGCTTCAGCCAAGGCACTGTGATGGAGAAAAGAGTCAAGATCGCGCTGGTGGCTGGATGAAGCCTCTAGGACTGGATCGACAGGAGCGACATCCTTAGCCTGACCGAGAAACTCACCTTGTGCCCTGAGCGGCCAAATTTCGAAGTCGATGCCATCGGCGCGGGCGCGCTCTGCGATCCGCAGCAGGTTGCGAACCACACCGCTAGCGCGCAGATCGTAGACCACCGCACCGATTTTGCCCGACTGCGTCACTGGGGATCTGTGTCCTTCGTTCGCAACCAGAAAACAGCGTCTCCAAATGGACTTTCGATACGGCGATACCCATAGCTTCGAGCATAGGCCTCTATGGGCTCCTCCAACCCAAACGTATCGACATGATCGAAGTTCTCATATCCCGTGACAATCGTATCGGGCCGGGTTCGCTCTAGATAGGCGGCAATATCTGAGGTCGAAGTAATCCGCATCGCCCACTGATCTTCCGGTGCAACCATCGAGGCTGTGCGATATGCAAATGGGCCCGTCGCAAATGTCGGATCAAGCGGCAAGCCACTAGCAAGGACGACCTCAGGACTCAGGCTCACGCTCAGACCATTGAGCCCGGCTTTGGCCGCCTCGCGTGCCAGGTAATCACCTTCACTGCTGATGGTGAGAGGCGAGGTATCGCCGCCTATAGTTCCCTTCCAAAGCTGGAAAAGCGGCTGTCCTACGCCCACGAGCGCGGCGAGGAGCATGGCGCATTCGATGACGAACGGCGTCCGCGACTGTCCTTTGCCTGCTTCTTGCCAAACAACGCCAAGACCCACGAACAATGGTGGCAGTAGCGGCATGGCGTATTGCCGCCAAGTCGGTGTCGGTGCGATCGTTGCCGTCAGCCCGGCCAGGACGAGTACGTCGATCAGGATCAAGAATTGCGACTGAATCTGGCCATTTCTAAACGAACGCAGCCGCAGCCAGCCGTAGATCACTAGCGCAAACAGCGCAGGTCCTCTGATGAGCGTTAGCAACACGTCTCGAATTTTGGCCAAAACAGTAAGGCGGTCTTCCAGCCCATTGGCCGCATACCAGGCCAACGGCGCTTCCGAATGGTAGCCAAAGTTGCCATAATCAAACGCGAGAGGGCCGATGTCCCGAAACCAAAGCAGCGGCAAAAGCGCGAGGGCCAATCCAAGGCCGATCGTTGCGGATTGCGCTATCGCTTTGCGAATGGGATTTTTCTTCAGCACGAAGGCCCAAATCGGAAATCCTGCAAAAGCCAACGCCGGAGCTGCGAAGGAAATTTTTGTGCCTGCCGCGAGGCCGAGTACGGCGCCTGCAAGGAGCCACAAAAAAAGTCGGTTCTCCCTCGTTGGCTCATTAGAAAGCTCCCTTGCTGCGATCAAGATAGCCACTGCCATTAGGAGCGTTGGGAGCGCATCGTTGCGGACGACCGTCACGCTGAAAACAAATGTATGACAAAGCCAGAGCAGCATGCAGCAAATCGCTGCTTTGTCTTTGGTTACTTCAATTGCTCGCAAGGTCAGAAATACGACCGCGAGAATGCAAGCGCCAAGCAACCCTGTGAAGAATCGCGCGGCAAGAAACCCGTTCTCTTCGAATATGCCAAACAAAGGAGCGAAGAGATAGGCTTGGTAGGGGGTCTGCAGATAGAGAAAGTCTCGAAACGGCACCAAACCGTCGCTGACAAGCTGAGCAGCAGCAATATACTGGGTCTCGTCGTGATTGACAGGCGACACGATCGCCAAAAGTGGCAGGACGAGTGCAAGAAAACCGAGCCAGCCGATTTTGTGCTTTAATGAGGGGAAAAGATGGCTTTGAGAAGGGGCGAGCACGCTTTGCGATGCTGATGCTCCGGCATCCGTCTGCGCATGCTTGCTCATGATCGCGCACTGCCATAGTGCCGCAACACGCTTCGGGTTCCGGGATAATTGATGCGCGTTTGGCTACAAGATGATGTTTTGCGCAGAGTGCTGCGCAATACCGGGCAAATGGGAGCTGGCAAAATTGCCGGTGCAATCCTCCACCTTGCATCAATTGCCGTAACCGCCCGAGTTCTTGACCTGACAGACTTCGGCTTACTGATGCTGTTTCGCAGCGTCGCACAAATGGTTGCGGCGATCGCCAAGTTCCAATCCTGGCAGGCGCTGGTCCACTTTGGCGCTGATCCATATGAGCGCGATGATTTTGGTTCGCTCAGAAGCCTATGGCTTCGTCTCGCCCTGATAGATCTTGTTGTTGGAATTGCGGCGATGGCGCTGGGCGGTGCATTTGTGCTGAGCGCCGCATCGACCGTAAGCATTCCGACGGACTTCGCGTATCTTGCCGCTGCGTATTGTTTGATCGTGCCATTACAAGTCTCCGGAACACCCACCGGTATTCTTCGGCTAACAGATCGGTTCGATCTAATGGCATGGCAAAGCCTGGTGACACCGGGTGTGCGACTAATCGGTGTCTGTATAGCGTTTCTGGTTGGCGCACCGCTTTGGGCAGTTGTCGTGGCCTGGGTCGCATCTGACATTCTGGGCGACCTTTTCCTCTGGGTTTGCGCGATTGCAGTCGGCAAAAGCAAAGGGCTAGCAAAGAAAGTGGCAGCTTCGAGCGATAGAACTGTACCGCGGGCAATCCTGTGGAGATACTTGCTTGGGACAAACTTCAACGCCTCGCTCCAGCAAGGTGCATTGCCGTTAATGACGCTCGCGATCGGCGGGATCATGGGACCTTCTGCCGCCGGGGCATATCGTTTAGCCCAGACATTGCTGGACGCATTGCTCACACCCGCTGAGCTGGCAATGCGCAGTCTCTTTCCAGAGATTTCGAAGTTGAAAAATGCTAAGGGCGAACGGCTCAAGGAAATCATGCGCAATGTTGGTCTGACCTCGCTTTGGGTGTCCATACCTGCGGGAGCCATTCTTTTCGGCGGTTCCGGCATAATTGTGAGTGTTCTGGCTGGTGAACAGTATGCTGTAGCAGGATCTCTTTTGGCTGTGATTGCGTGGTCACTTCCCGCGCTTTTCCTCGGTGCTATTTGCGAGACCTTCATGCTTGGGAGCGGGAGAGCACTGTCACCGGTTCTGTCGCGCGCAACTATCGTTGGGTTGTCTATCATGGCCATTTTATTTTTGGGCGAACACATGAGCCTGTCGGACCTGGGCGTCGCGCTCCTGGTCGCTAGTTATGCTGGGTTGCTCGTCTTGGCTGTGCCAACTGTTATGGCCATGCGCCAGACACAGGAGGCAGGTCCTTCCGAATAGAGGAAACTGGCGCTGCGAGCGTGGCGGGACGTTGGGACAGAATTCGCTCGACCAGTTCCATGTCTTCTTTTTTGTCGACATCAATTGGTGCTTCGGCGTCAAGCACGACCACTTTTGCTTTGAGCCCCATCCTCTTTCCTGCACAGGCCAAGCCATCTTTAAGGCCAATCGTGCGCGTCAACGCGCGGAACAACAGGCTGGGACCAAAACTGGCGATGAGCTTCAAGCCCTTTTTTCGGTCCTGCTCGACCGCCTGCCAGTGCCGAACCGCTGGCACACAACGATCATTCCCGAGTGCGAAGAGATTGGCACCGGAAAAATGGCCGTCGGAAAATTTGAGCCAGGTCCTTTTGGTTTCCGGAAACTCCTGTTCAACAACAGATCGTTCTCCCAATCCGACAGCAACATCACAGCCTTTGGCTTCGCCGAGAAAATCATCCACGCGCTCTGGCGTTAGCAGGGCATTGTCCGCTGTCGTGACCAATACAGGCCATGGCGATTGAGATGTACCGATGACGGCTTCGATGCTGGTTGCAATGCCGTTTCCACTTATCGCAACCTCAACATTGGGATGGCTCAAAATGTCTGACGGTTCCGATCTTGCGATCAGCTCGATTTGTTGTGCGAGCACCAAAACTTGCTTGACCTTGGAGCTGTCCAATAATGCCCGAACCACTCTGGCAAGCATGGTTTTGCCCCCGATTTCGATCAGGGCTTTTGCCCGAACGCCGAGTTCCTCTGCTAGAGGATCGCCGTTAGGCCTTTCGCCAGCGAGAACGATCGCGGTCCATTCACCTGAATTTGGTTTGACTTGCGCTTGATTCGCCAAGTTCCGCTCCGAAAATCTTGTTTCGGAGCAAGGACGACACGGAGCAGAATTTACCTCAGCCGATCAAAGGAGAAAACTGAGCGCCAAGGTCGAATAGATCAGGCCCAGCGCGAAGCCCGTCAGGACATCGCTTGGCCAATGCACGCGAAAGATCAGGCGAGTGCTGCCAACGAGCACCCCCAGCACAGCGCCACAGGCCAAAGAAAGCCCAGCATCTCCGTGAGAGGCAACAAAGCCGATGCCGGTAAAGAGGCTGACGGCGCTCAAAGTGTGAATGCTCGGAAAGCTCGAGGTGAATGTCGCAACACCAGCGACTGGGCCCGAGGGTCTTTTCCGCTGAAAAATCGCCTTGAGTGCCCATCCTAGCGCGCGACCGATGGCAAGAAAGGTGAAGAGCCTCGCTGCTTCGATCGGGCCAGCCAACGAAGCCTGCAGCGAGCAAGCGAGCAAACCTCCAACGATAAGAAACGCGTCTCCGCCAAGGGCAGTGATGTCGCGCACAGCTGTGAAACGTTTGCGTTTTTCAACCAGTCGAGGACCATCCAGCCAATCCAATACGGCATGATCAAAATCGCCCAGTAAAGTGAACAGTCTGTTTGGCAATGGTGGCCCAATCTCGTTTGTTTCGCTAAAGCTCAAATAATGGCTTATCGCACACTTGATCAGGCCCCTAGGCGGTTTCGCGCAGCTTGCACAGGCGGGCGACTTTGAACGCGCCGGAAAACAGCCTGCAAGCACTGCTGCTCCAAAACAAAGACGCGATCTTGCGGTTTCTGCGCGTCCGTATGCGGGGGGAGACGCACGAAGTCGAAGACCGTTTTCATGACACCTGGATTAAGCTAGGTCGGATCAAGCCAAACGGTCCGATCCGTGATCCGATACCCTACATTTACAAGGTCGCCGACAATGTAGTGCTTGATGCTCGCAAGATGCGTCAGCGCCGGGAAAAGCGTGACGAGGTCTACGGTGAAGCCAAGATCGAGCCACAATCCGAATGCGCAGTCAGCGGTATAGAAGCGCATGTGGAACTGCGCGAAGTGGAACAGGCAATCGAAGACTTGTCTGAAAGAACACTGCTTGTGTTTCGTAGGGCGCGAATTGAAGGATACACGCAGAAAGAGATTGCTAAGCAGCTCGGCATCTCAGTCAGCGGTGTGGAAAAGCATCTGCTCAAGGCCTATGCGCGGATCGCAACTTTTCGCGCGAAGCAAGGTGAGGATTTGCCATCGTGACGTCGTCTAAAGGCACAGATATTGCTGATCAAAGACCATCCGATGCGGTTATGCTGAGTGCTGCCAAATGGCGCGCCACGCTTTATGCAGGTGACGCTTCGGCTGAAGACTGGGTTGCATTCACCGACTGGATGGAAGGCTCGCCCGACCACGCTACAGCGTATGACATAGTGTCGGAAAGCGAAGCTGAATTCGTTGACTACTTTGAGCGATATCCAGAAGAGCCGCTTGAGGAAAAAACCGTTCAAGCCCGGTGGCAGCCATGGGCAATCGCCGCTTCTGTTGCTCTCCTGATAGTCACTTCACTCTCTTTCTTACCTGGTGTTTTGACGTCGAATCCAGAGCCTATGCGCATCGCAACTGCGCCCGGAGAAACGCGAGAATTCGAGATAGCAAGTGGGCTGGACGTTACACTAAATGGTGACACGCTACTGGTCCAATCGGGAGAGGATCCCTCAAAATTTGAGCTCGTTAGCGGCGAGACGCTTTTTGCGGTCGGTTCTGACTACTCGTCCGGTATCGAGGTTTCTCTTGGCTCCTTGACGATCCTTGATCGAGGCACCGTATTCAATGTCTCTACAGGCCCACGAGAACACCGAATTTCTGTCTCGGAAGGTGCGGTGGAGCTCTTAACAACAAACCAAACCTATGTTCTCGAAGCCGGTCAAATCGGGAAGTTCGACATAGCTAACGGTGGGTTGCAAATCGAACCCTTTGATCCCGCGACGATTGGCAGTTGGACGGAGCGGCGCTTGCAATACACCGGAGCGTCCATTGATCAGGTCTTATCGGATGCATCGCGCATCATTGGGTCTACCATTGAAGCAGGCAGCTGTGCGCCTGCAGCGGACTTTGCTGGCACAATCCAACTTTCCGGCAATGCGGATGAAGACGTTTCGCTAATCGCTGACTTGATGGGTTGCACCGCGCAGACTACGCCCGGTGGATGGATCTTCGCCAACTAGCACTTGCATTTGTCAGCATTCTTGCGCTCTCGCTGACGCCAAATGCAGCATTTGCAGGTCACGATGCACCGCGCCAGATCGACATTCCCGCTGGCAACCTCATTATGTCGATTAACAATTTGGCGCGCCAAACAGGCGTGACCATTGGTGGCACTCAGTCCGGGATGAGCGAGATCAGGACTCGGCGAGTTCGCGGTCGAATGACTGCTCAGACCGCACTTCGCCAATTGCTCGAAGGAACGCCTTATACCTATCGAAGGCTGTCAGGCCACGCCTTCAGGATCGTTGAAGCTCCAAGACAGACTGAGCGCCGTCCATCAGAGCGGTCCAGTCCGAGCCTGCAGCCACGAAGACCAGCAGCCGTTGTCAGAGAGACTGTAGGCCCGCCCATCGTTGTGACCGCTTCAAAGAGCAATGCTGAACTGCAAACCTATCCAGGGTCAGCGACGGTGCTCAACGTCTCCAATATTTCCCCGGCGAGGATGTCTGGAGGCGTCGAAGATGTTGCTTCAATCCTTCCCGCCTTCACCACCACGAATCTGGGGCCGGGCAGAAACAAAATATTTATCAGAGGCTTTGCTGACAGCAGTTTTAGCGGCCCCAGCCAGTCGACAACTGCGATCTATCTCGACGAATATCGCCTCGTTTATTCGGCACCAAATCCAGACTTGCGATCCATAGATCTGCAATCGATCGAACTGCTCGAAGGTCCGCAAGGCACGTTGTATGGGGCTGGAGCAATCGGTGGCACGCTTCGAATCGGTCAAAATGCGCCTGCGACGAATGATCTTTCTGCTTTCGCGAGCGCGGAGCTGACAGCGGTCGAAAGCGGAGGAACTGCCGGATCATTCGGTGGCTCACTAAACCTGCCTATCGGCAATCGCAGCGCGTTTCGTTTGGTCGGATATCGTCAAAATCTGCCCGGCTACATTGATGATATTGGCCGCGACCAACAAGATGTGAACAGCAGCACAATCGCAGGTTGGCGCGCGAGTTTTGCTACGAGTATTTTCTCCGACTGGGATGTGCAGCTCGATGTCCTGCAACAAGATCTGGACACGGAAGACGGGCAGTATTCCCAGCCTGACCTTGGCGTTTTTGCGCGCAGCTCGGCAATCGCTCAACCTTTCAGCAGCGATGTCTCCCTTGCTGGCCTTACCTTGTCCCGAAGCTGGGATGGGTTTGATCTCGTGTCTGCAATCAATTGGACTGAAAGCGATCTTGAGACGCGGTTCGATCTCAATTCTGAAAGCTCAGAAGGAGTGCCAGAGCTGTTTGAAGAACAGCGCAACGTCCAACTCTTCAATCATGAAACCCGTATCACCGGGAGAGCCAGTGGCTTCAAGTGGCTGGCTGGGATATCAGCCCTTCAAAACGACGATCGTCGAACGCAGCTGATTGGCACCGAAACTGAACAGAGTGAATTCGAAGATCTCAACGTCGGAACGACAGAAATCGCGGGTTTTGGTGAAGCAAATTTTGAGCCCATGGATCGCGTCGACCTGACCCTTGGCTTAAGGCTGGTTCATACAAGAACAGCCACCGAGATCGACACGGAAGACGAAGGGGATTTTGAGCCGAGGCGTGAGCAGTTCCGTGCCCTTCCAACTCTCGCAGTTGGCTATCAATTGGGCGACGACTGGTACGCCTATGCGCGCTACCAAGAGGGATTTCGATCAAGCGGCTCGACAATCATCGTTGACGATGTCGAGGGCCTCGGCGTTGAAAACTTTGATGCCGATGAAGTGATCTTTTATGAAACAGGCGTGCGTGGCTCCATCCCCGCTTTTAGCATCACTCAACTGTCTTTTTCCCTTTCTTATGCGGAATGGGAGAATATCCAATCAGACCTTATCGATGAAGACGGCTTCCCTTTTACGGCGAATGTGGGAACGGGCGAGATATACTCGGCCAATCTTTCCTTCACTGCCGAGCCGTGGCGCGGTTTCGAGGTCGAAACGAGAGCGTTCCTCTCGCGCTCTGACACTGTTGCGACCGAGCAGGGAGTAGTTGGCGAAGAAGGAGAGTTTCCAAACATTCCAGAGCTCGGCATTACAGTGACCGCGCGCCAATCGTTGCTTGAACGTGAGCGTTCGCAGCTAAGGGTCGGAGCTGACTACACCTTCGTAGGCGAGTCGATACTCGCGATTCAGCCTGATCTAGAACTGGATCAGGGCAACCTGTCAGTGGGAAATGCGTGGCTTGATTATCGCTTTGGACTCAATCGGCTGACTTTCACAATCCGCAACGTTTTTGACGAGACTGATAATCGGTTTTCATTTGGAAACCCCTTCACGGTGCGGGACGAAGAACAAGCCACACCATTGCAGCCTCGGACTTTCAGCATCGCATTGTCCAGAGAGTTCTAGGCTGCGCTACGGTGAACCGTCAGTATTTGGCCTAGGCGGAGAAGCGATTGACCGATTATGGGTCGTTAGCGGAATGGCGGCTTTTCGACTTGAATTTGGCA
>NZ_BTGP01000008.1:0-215680 GCF_042854385.1 Erythrobacter sp. MTPC3 | reverse complement strand
CCGAATAGCACAAGGGCTGGAGTCTTAAACGCGGGATGATGCATGAAGTGCCGGACCGACACTGCTTGGTTTCCGTCGGTCCGGCGCATTATGAGGCGTGATTCAGGCTGCGAGGTCGAATCCGTCGGCAAGCTCCTGTTGCAACCGATTGGAATAGGTCCGCAACTCGTTATTTAACGAATGGTCTGGGCGCCGACGCAGGAACCCTTCAATCAGCCCAATAATGGCAGGCTCTAGCCGCAGGCCCTCGGTGCCTTGCGCAACCAGCCAGCCGAGCTTGACAATAGACAGCAGTAGGCAGTCGAGCTCGACGTGATCCCGCAGGTTCTGCCATGCGCTGGCGCTCACTGGTCGCCGCACGCTGGGCTTTGCCGCGACCAGGTTAAACGGCACGCCCATTCGGAGCAGCACCTGTGACAGGTGGCTCCAGGTTCTGCCGCCACCCTTCAGCATCAACCCCAAATCGAGGTGTGGTCGTGGCCCACGCCTGCCTGGCTGATCGACCATCTGGGGAGGTAGACGCAAGCCATGCGCCAGACCCGCTAGTAACAACACGGGGATATCCGTTGCCAGCCCTCCGAATGTGACGATCGGTTTGTCTTCGTGTGCACGCAGGTAGTCGAAGATCTGGGTGACTACCGCTTCTTCATCGCCCCAATCGAACTCGTTCCAGCTTGCCACCTCGCCGGTGGAGATTTTGCCTTCGTCGTCGATCGAAAACTGGAACGCAGCTGCTGCCATGACTTTCTTGACCGCGACCGCTCTGCGCTTCGATTTGTGATCCATCGCGAGATGAGCCTTGTGAAGCTCCTGGTCCCAGTGAAATTCGCAGTCGAGCGCGATGTAGCTTTGCTTCGCCATTTGCCTTTTCCTTTCCTTGTATGTCGGCACCATCACGTTTCGTCAGAAGGGAAGCGGGCGAGCATTTTGGATCGCCCGCCAGGCCTGGTAGGCCGAGCCCAGCGAGGTCCGGTCGTTCTCGCGGCAGCAGGTCGCAAGGAAGGTCAACCAGAGCACCTGTGCCTCGTCGGCAGCGCGCCGAGCTTGTGCCATGGTCGATGAGCCCGGACCCGCACGCTGGATCACGTAGAACGCTGCGGTTTCGTCGAGCGCAGCTTCGCGGCACTCCAGCGGCATGATGGCAAGGTCACTCCGTTGTCGCCGGATGAGTTGCAGGTCCGAGGGCGAGAATGGCATCCCTGCCTGCATTGCCCTGCGCCATTCGCGCATCTGGGAAGGTTGTGCCTTCGCAATCAAAGTAGCATTTACCGGAATGCTCCTGGCGATTCCGCCGATGATATCCGAACGCTTCGTCTCGCGGTCGAAGGCGTAATGTTCGACGGCAAAACGAGCACCGTATTCGTTACACTTGGTGACGGTGAACATCGCGATGCACCGGATGGTTGAGCGGTAGCTCGCCGGTCGGTCGCGCACGATTTCCAGTGCGGTCAGCACATGCGGATGGCGCCTGGGAGAGAAGTTCATGTGGGGTTTCCTGTTCCTGAAAAGAAACAGGCGGCGCCTCCCGAGGAAGACACCGCCTGGATGATCGTAGGTTTGTGAGGATCAGGCTGCGAAAGGCGCTGCGTTCCTGATATTGCCAGCGCTGTCGACGAAGAGGTCGCCCGGGCTGGGCCCGCCCGCGCAAAAGGGCGCGAGGGTTTCGGCGGTCGCGGCAATCCTCTTGGCAGCATTCCGATGCGAACGCGTTCGACGAGCCGCAGCTTCAACGGGCACTTCCACGAGGCGGCCGCATTCGCTTACGGCGAATTGCTGCCTTCGATCCTCGGCCATCAGCACCAACGGTTCATCATCGCCGATCGCTGCCGGATTGACCTTGGTTGCAATTATGCCCTCTGCATGCGGCATCAGCGCCAAATACCAGTGCGGTGCGGCTGCCCCCTCATCCGCATAGATGGCAATCACACAGGCCCAGCCACTTTCTGCAACCTTGCATACCGCAGCATCGAGAATGCCCATATCGATGCCGGTCACAGAGGCAAATTTGACTGCTGCTGGGACGGTTCCCTCGGCGGGGAGACCGAGTTCCAGATGGAGGGCATAGGCGTTGGCCCGGCGGGCATCGTGCCCGCCGGTGGTGGAAGTGTTCATATCGTATTCCTTGTTGTTGGATGACGGCCTTCTGGCCGAAGCTTTTTCCCTTCTCAGGCGTCAGCTCATCTTCACTTCAACCAATCCGGAACGCTCACCTTCGGTGGCTTCGGCACCCAGGTCTCATTTGCTCGGTATCGTTCGCTGGCCGGGAGCGGCACGACCACGGGCCGTTTACCGATTGTCTCTTTATACCAGCGATATTCATCTCTGAACTCCGCAGGGCGGACCTGCTTGTGCCAGAGCTTGTGGGCCCGCTCTCCCGCAAAACGGTAGCGCCGGTCTCGGAGATCATCCTTGAAGCCATAGGCAGCAGTGCTGGCTTCGAACCGCCATGCGGGGGCGTCCATGGCTGCCAGCACCTTCGCCATGACGCTTTGACCGTCGAAGCAGACATGATCCAGCAACTGGATGAGTGCGAGAACATCGTCCTTCGCGCGGTGCGCAGACGGCATGAAATACCCGCATTGATTCAAAACGTATCCCTGCGGGCCGGGTTCGAAGCCGAGCTTGCGCCACGGCACATCGGCCATAGCGCAGCCCCAGGGCACCGGGACGTGACGACCGATGTGCTTTTCGATGAAGGGTCGGTCGAACTGCGAATTGAACGCGATAGCCCCGTCGCAATATTCGAGAAGCTCGGTGAGCTGCTCAGGACAGATCGACTCTCCTGCCAGGACAGCATCTGTAAGCCCGGTCAATTCGACGATTTCAGGCGGCAGCGCGTGGCCGGGATCGACCAGCCCGGTCATCACGCTTCGCACCGCTACGATCCTGCCGGTGTCGCTTACGTCCACGATGGCTGCGCACAGTTCGATGATTTGATGCTTGGAAAGGTTCAGACCGGTCGTTTCCGTATCGAGCACGCAGATCCGACGGAATTTCTCGCCCTCCCGTGCCCGACGCGACCAGTCTTTGCGGTCGCGCACCGCACTAAGGATCCGTTGCCGGCCGCTGGGCGCATCGTTGTTGCCGACGATCGTCGGCGTGAGATTTGAGCTGTTCATCAAATTGCCTCGTGTCACGAGGTCGGCCGAAGGGCTTTTCCCTTCTACCTCCAACCTCGAACAGCGAAGCTGGCGAGAAGGCTTTTCCTGATGTGGATGCATGCATGACGCTGCAGCAACGAGGTTCAAATTCCTTGCCCGAAATGATGGGCCAT
Source organism: Erythrobacter sp. MTPC3 (assembly GCF_042854385.1). Taxonomy (NCBI): domain Bacteria; kingdom Pseudomonadati; phylum Pseudomonadota; class Alphaproteobacteria; order Sphingomonadales; family Erythrobacteraceae; genus Erythrobacter; species Erythrobacter sp. MTPC3. Next base: position 212,406 of record NZ_BTGP01000008.1, on the reverse strand, counting down.
TGCAGCCTGCTGGATATGTTCGCGCTTTTGCTCTCGTTTGAGGGCAACCTCGCACTCTTCCTTGCGGCGCATTTCCAACCCTTGGTCGATAGCCTGCTTCAGAACATGCGAATCTGTCCAGCGAGCCCAGAGGATGGCCAGCCGCAGATCCGCGCCACCATCGTTGACGCCAGTCTCCAGCTCCCGACTGTTTGAATAGGGCGATTGAGCAAAAAGCTGGGCGATTTCTCGCCGTTCCTCCTCTTGTCGTTTATACCAGTGGTCGAACTGCTGGGCATGTTGTCCGCTTGTTGCAGCACTGGCCAACGACGACGGAACATCGCGACCTGGCACGCGAATTTCCCCTTCGCGCGTTTTGACCAGGTAAAGCGGAGCTGCTGCCATCCGATTACGGTCAGCCTGAGAGAGGGGCACCTCGTTCGCGTTTGTTCGGAAAACCGTCCTTGTCTCGGTCGCAATAACCGAGTTCGATTTGGGCGCGCATCCCTCTTCAGAAGTTTTGTCAACCGGCTCAGCCAAGGGGGCTGGTTTCGATTTTTCGGCCGCGGCCATTTCTTGAAGCAGGCCCTTTTCGCGCCTTGCTTTGATGGAGTTGATGTTTGCCGCGTTCCACTCATCCAACTCTTCCAGTTCAGTGCGCGCTCGGATGTTAGCCCGATCGTGGTTAGGACCAGTGTCGTCTGCCGGCGCGTCTTCTTGTGTCGTGGCAGCGCTCGTTGTGGCCTCGGTCTCAACCTCACGCACGGTATCATGCTTCTTGCCATCGGAGGGCGCGGCAATACCGTGTTGCTCTTGGCTTGCTTCGCTTTCGCTCTGGAAGTGATCATCTATTTTGTCGGTAGAAGAGCCTTTCGAAGCATCGCCTGCGACTGGCGTTTCTTGAGCGACGTTCGAAGGCGCTTCAGATGCAACTGGTTGCTGTGTGACGAGTTCGGGCCGATCTGTGAGGGTCTCAGGAGCGTGGACCTCGGCAACGCTTGCCGAGCGAAGGGTCGCGCTCTGCACGCGAGCTGCGTGGATGTTCACCAGACGCGAAACCGCGTGCGGGGTTCTTGCGACAACCCTCTTCGGCAGACCATAGAGCGCCTGCTCCCTTGGCTCGATGAGCGCGATCAATGCGGTTTCGCCGTTCGCCAAGCTCTCTTGTTTGATTGAGAAAGGCACCCGCTTCTTCGCGATGATGTCGAGCTGCTTTGAGAGATCCTTTACAGCGGCCGAGGGGTTAACCGTGGTTGGGGCTGCCCGCGGGGCAGCCAGCTGAACAGGTTTCGCGCTATTTGTTGCGGCCGGTTTCTGGGTGGGTGCTGGTTTGTCGGCAAGGCCCGCTGGAAAGAGCAAGTCACAACCTAGTCCGTGGGTCTCCAGTAGCGAGGTTGCTTGCTTTGATAGTTCGTCCGCTTGCGCTTCAAGCCGCAGTTCAAGAGCGAATTCCTCTCGGAATAATTCTTTCAGCCCTGCTGTGTGGTCGTTGAGAATTTGCAGCCGTTTCAAATGAAAGTCGCGCTTGCTTTTTACCTTGCGACTTGCCGTGCCATTGAGGACCGCTTCGACGTGATTGTAAGACTCGTTCGCCATCGCGCTGGGGCGTGAAAGAAGCCGGTCGGCAAGCTGTGCTGCGCGCCGAGCCTGATCTCGCAACTTCACTTCGGCGAGCTTCAGGCTGAGCCATTCGCCTTCCACACGCGAGATTATCGCGTCGCTTGCACCGGCCTCTTTGAAATCCCCTCTTAACTTGGACCAGGCGGGCGAGAGGTCATTCTTCTCTTGCTCAAGCTGCCTGTCGAGCATGAGCTGAATATAGTCCCATTGCTTCGCCTCGTTCGAAGCTCCTTCCCGTGTGCTTTGCCCGGACAGCTCCTGACGGTTCGCCGCGTCGTTCAGGTGTTGATCCGGCTCCTTCGGAATATCCATTTCGGTATACTTCGAAGCGCAGACGCGCCGGGACACATTCGCTCGTTCGAGTTCCCGGTTCGAGATGTCCGCGATGAAGGCTCGCAGATCGGGCACGAAGTCGGTGCGGGTGCACTCTCGATTCTTGTTTTGCTTGAATGGATAGACAGTGCGTTCGCGGCCTTTGGCGTCGGTGTAGATGTATTCAACTTCAAAATCGAAACGTCCCGCCTGAGCCTGCACCTTGGGGTCGTTCAGTGCAGCTTCGAGGTATTTGGTGTTGCGCTTGCTGTAGCGGGCGACTTCGGCCTCTCCGGCCTCGAGCCTCTGTTGCACGGCCTCCGGATCGAACCTTTCGGCAGGGCGGTCCGAGTAGATCAGGTGGAAATGCCAGTTCTTTTCATGATTGTCGGCAGTGGGCCGATGCATGACGAGGACATAGGGAACGCCAAGAGCATCGAACCGCTTAGCAAGAGATTTCATGAACCGGTTACGACCGGCGCGATCGAGTTCGTGCGGGATTTCACCCACGCAGCGCATCTGTATCCGGCCCGATTTCCCGGTGTCCCATTCGATACCGTGGCTCCGATATGCGAGCGGGTTCTGCCACTCTTCCCGCCATCCGAGGCTATTCAGCACCGCGTGGGCGGCAAGAGCATCTTCTCCCGAGAAGGATAGGTTGCAGAAGTCTTCGATGAATTCGTCGCTAGCGTGAGCCTCGTGCCGCTTCTGGCTCCATTTCCCGACCTTATCGAAGCCGGTCTTGGTCATTGCATCGGCAAGCGCTTCATCATTCCACGCCTGGGCCAGGAAATCGCTGACCAAGGGGGACTGGGTCCGAATATCCACTTTCAGTGTCGGCGGCCTGTTGGACTTCTCGCTTTCACCCGCTGCCCGGAAGAGTGCGATGCGATCTTCTCGGTCGCCTTCGATATTCGAAAACACGCATTCTTGCTCGGCCATTGCGAGGGCCTGCTCGCGCTCTTGGTAATGCGCGAAGTTATCCGGATCGATCGGCACGATCACGGGCTCGACCGCGCGCTTCTCTTCATCTTCGAGGTATTTGCCGTGCTCGTCTGGCCGGGCCCGTCGGCCACTTTTTGTCGCGAGACCGAATTTAACGTGGTTCTCGGTGATAACCTCGAACGAAAAATGGAAGCTGGTCTGCCCCAAGGCGTTCATTGGCCTGATCGCTCTGCTTGCTGGCACGAGCAATTGAAGCGTCGTTCCCGGGGCCTGGTTGGTGGCGGTCTCACTTCCTGCAGAGGTCAGCGTTCGCGTGAGAGGAGCGCGCCCTCCTACCTTCCCGGTAATGTGTTCGTCGCTTGGCAATCCGAGAAGGTGGGGCGGCGTTCTTTCATATATGCCCTTCAGACTTCGGCGTGCCGCTGCCGATTGCTGACCCGCGCGTTCGAATGCGAGTGAGATTGCCTCCTTAGTGAGGATCGGAATGGAGCGCATTTCAGCAGCCGCAGAAGCGAACCCCTGGACCTGCCGTTCGGCTTCAATTGCCAACCTGATGTGCTCTCGCGCCATTCCGAAATTTTGATGCATGCGGATCGAAGCGTGCAAGAAAAATCGTATTCAGTTCAACGCTTTCCAACTTGCAACTGTTCTCTCCAAGGTGCGCAGCACCGCACCGGGCATCCTGCAAAGGATGCCAGTCACCAACGGGCGACCGCATGCAACTCGTGGGAATCCCCACGAGATGCGATATTGCGCATACAAAAATTACGATTGTAATCGTTGCCAACCCTTGAACTGCAGTGAAGCGGTTGGTCTGCTCGGTCCTCTCGCACTATAGCAAGGGTGAGACCCTTGGAACACGCGGCATGCGGGCTGCGCGTCGGCCTGATTAGGCAAGGTATGTATGCCTTGCGACACGCCGTTCACTGCACTTTAGGCATGGTTGGTATGGCTGTTGCCATTCAACCTGCATGCAATTTTAGCTGTTTAGTGGCAGCAATTCGGTCCGGGTGGGGACGAATTTCTGGCGCTCGGCCAGCCAGGAACGGGCGACATCGTTCTCGATCCCGCCCCGCCCTTTGATGCCCGATTTGGCCAAGGCGTTGCGCGCCGCGACTTCGTTCATCTGGGCGAGGTATGCAAGTTCGCGAACCGACAACGGAAGCCACGTTTCGAACTCGAATTTCCAACGAGCGAACGCAGTGACGATGGTGACCCGTAAGGGGCTCTCAGGGTTACCCATAGGTGACATTGTGCTGATTGTCCCGGCGGACGCGCCGTCCATAAGGGAGCCGAGGTCGTCCCACGATTCCGGACGGAATGCTTCTGGCTTGCCGGTCTGGAACGCCCAGTCGTAGCTTGCCTCGATCAATGGGGTGGCACGGAAGCGCGAGAGGTCGACCTGCGAAGGATCTGCGTCGTCGTATGGTTCGCCGGCGTCGTTGGATGACGGAAACCCCAGAAAGGCTTCGGCCGCTTCGTAGCTTCCCCAGTGGGCGATCATGGCTGCCTCCGCGACCAAGGCCTTGCGCAGGTCGTGCATGACGTCATCACGCGAGAAGGGCGTCTGGGGACCTTCAGCCGGAATGTCGCCAGCAGAGGGCGCATCAACCTCGGTAAGTGTCAGCTTCCCGGCACTGATTAACGACGGGGGAGTGCCATCACCTGCGGACATGCGTATCGAGAAGCCTTTGCGCACGAGGCGGAGGGCCTCATCATATTCGGTCGTCAGGACCGCGTTCTTGCGGTGATGCAGTTCGCTTCCGAAAGCGGGGTCACCAAGGACGAAGTGGCCTTGCTTGTCGCGATAGGGGCGCTCGGTCTTACCAGTCTTCGGATTGGTGCGGGTGATAATGGTGGCCACGATGGCTATCTCCAATGATTCTGGGTGCGTTCAGCGCATCAGGCGCTTGCTGCGGTGTGCGAGGGTGATGACCCGGCCATTCTCGACCACGGCGTATTTGTTGAGCAGTGGTTCCACGTATCGCAGGGCCCTTGCTCCGCCGAAGTCACGAGCAATTCGCTTGCGTGCCTGCTTGTCCATAAAGAGCACATCGGCCCCTTCATGGCGGCAGATCGCGCCGTATCGCTCGAACAATTCTACAGCGAACGGTGGAATGCTGCGCTGCTGACTGCGATGGGTGGCGTGCCTTGTCATCATATTGCTAATCCATTGCGTTTGTGTTGCTATAAGAAAGCAATAACAGGCTCGACGGGCTTTGCAATAGGGTTGCGAAATAAATATCATTTCCGAGTATGTCAGGTGCCGTGATCGCAGGAAACGACGCAATTCGCGCCTATCGCTTGCCCGATTCGGGCAATCCGAATAGGCAGTTGCGCGACACAAGGGGCATCAATGTTCGAGAACGCTTTCAACAATATCGACCGGGCCATGCGCAATGACGAGGGCCTGTCGTCGGAACTGGATTACGCTGAACAGACCAGCTGGCTGCTGTTCCTCAAGTATCTCGACGATCTGGAGCAGGAGCGGCAGGACCAGGCCGAGCTGGAAGGCCGCGACTACACGCCAATCCTCGACGAGGCTTATCGCTGGCAGGCCTGGGCAGCGCCGAAGGACGAGGAGGGTGAGCTCGATCACAATGTGGCAAAGACCGGGCAGGACCTGATCGACTTCGTCAACGGCGAGCTGTTTCCCTACCTGAAGACCTTCAACGCCAGCGATGCCGACGTGGATACACTGGAATACAAGGTCGGCGAGATCTTCTCAGAACTCGCGAATCGTTTCCGCTCCGGCTATTCGCTGCGCGAGGTGATCGACATCGTCGATACGCTCGATTTCGGCAGCACCGATGCCAAGCACGAATTGTCCGACCTTTACGAAACCCGCATCAAGCGGATGGGCAATGCCGGGCGCAATGGCGGCGAGTATTACACGCCGCGCCCCTTGATCCGCGCGATGATCAAGGTGGTCGATCCCAAGATTGGCGAGACCATCTATGATGGCGCCTGCGGCTCGGCGGGCTTCCTGTGCGAGGCGTGGGATTATCTGCGCCGCCCGGACCTGTCCGGCGAGGAATGGGAAACGCTGCAGCGCCGCACCTTCTACGGGCAGGAGAAGAAGTCGCTCGCCTATGTGCTGGGCGTGATGAACATGATCCTGCACGGGATCGAGGCGCCGACGATCCGCCATGCCAACACGCTCACCGAGAATGTGATGGATATCCAGCAGGCAGACCGTCACGACATCGTGCTGGCCAATCCACCCTTTGGCGGTGGCGAGCGGCGGGAGGTGCAGCAGAACTTTCCGATCAAGTCCGGCGAGACGGCCTACCTGTTTCTGCAGCACTTCATCCGCAAGCTGAAGGCGGAGGGCCGCTTCTCTCACGGGCGTGGCGCGGTGGTGATCAAGAACACCTTCCTTAGCAACACCGACAATGCCAGCGTGGAGCTGCGCAAGGAATTGCTGGCGAACTGCAATCTTCACACCGTGCTTGATTGCCCCGGAGGCACGTTCCAGGGCGCTGGTGTGAAGACGGTAGTGCTGTTCTTCGACAAGGGAACGCCGACGAAGCAGATCTGGTATTACCAGCTCGATCCCGGCCGTTCGCTGGGCAAGACCAGCCCGCTCAACGACGACGACCTTCGGGAATTTGTCGAGCTGCAGGCGACCAAGGCCGCCAGCGACAAGAGCTGGACGGTTAAAGTCGGCGATCTCGATGAGAAAACATGGGAACTGTCGGTCCGCAACCCGAAGGGGCCGGAAGAAGAACCGTTGCGCGAACCCTCAGATATTATCGACGCTATGCTGGCTAGGGACGAGGAAACTGCCCAGACCCTCGAAGCCATTCGGGGCATGCTGTGATGGCGACGGCCGCGGTTACGACCGGGAACGCTGCTTGGCCGGTCGTGCGGCTGGGTGACGCGGTCACGGTTGTGAATGGCGGAACGCCAAAATCGAAGGTTGCGGAATATTGGGGCGGGGAACACCAATGGCTCACGCCCGCCGATATGGGGAAAATGGAAGGTCGTAAAACCAGTGCTACGCCGCGAACGATCACATCCGAGGGCCTAGCGAAGTCTTCTGCGCGGTTGGTCCCGCCCAATTCGGTGATTTTATCCACGCGGGCGCCGATTGGACATCTAGCGATCAACGGGGTCCCAATGGCATTCAATCAAGGTTGCCGCGGCCTAATCCCCTCTAAGGACGTTGATTATCTCTTCCTGTATTATTTCCTTATGGCGAACAGGAATTTGCTCGACGATTTGGGGTCCGGAACAACCTTCAGGGAGCTTTCGGCTACCAATCTGAAGTCAGTTTCCATGCCGCTCCCCTCGCTGGACGAGCAGAAGCGGATTAGCGCTGTGCTCGATCAGGCGTTCGCCGCCCTCGACCGCGCCCGCGCCAACGCCGAGGCCAATCTGGCGGATTCGGATAAGCTGTTCGAGAATTGGCTTGCTCTCATCTTCGAACGCCAAGGCCGGGAATGGCGGAAGGTAAGATTGCCTGACATCAGCGAAAATCTAGATCGGCAGCGGGTGCCGATCACGAAAAGGGATCGCGTCGCAGGTTCCGTGCCCTACTACGGAGCCTCAGGCGTAGTCGATCACGTGGCAGATTACATCTTCGACGAGGATCTGCTCTTGGTTTCGGAGGATGGGGCTAACCTATTGGCGCGCACCTATCCGATCGCGTTCTCGATCTCGGGCAAATCTTGGGTCAACAATCATGCGCACGTGCTGCGCTTTGAGGACCGAACCGATCAGGAATTTGTGCGGCTCTACCTCGAATCCATATCGCTGAAGCCTTTCATAAGCGGCATGGCGCAGCCGAAGCTCAACCAGAAGGCCTTGAACAAAATCCCGATACCGTTTCCGGATGCGGCGACTCGTCAGGATATTGTTGAGGAGGCTGAACGGCTCAAGGGCCTTACAACCCGAGCCGTTGGGCAATATGAAAAGGCTCTCGAAGACATCAACGATCTTCGTATTTCGATTTTATCGACGGCGTTTAAAGGGCGGTTGTAACGGTGTCTGAACCTACGCCGCAAGAAGATTACGAGAAGAGACTGAGGCGCTTCGTCGTGATGGTGCACGGGCAAGAAGGGCTGATAGCCAAGCTTGCCATCTTCAGGGAGGTAGTGCGGCATTATCGAGAGCGCGGCGATGGACTGTGGGAAATCTCACCCCCACTCTATTTTTTTGCGCGGGCAATGCAGAGCGACGTGCTGCTGGCTTTGGCTCGAATCCTTGAAGAGAAGAAACGGAGTTGGGGCAACTTAGAGAAATTTCTCGATTTCAGCGCAGCGAATTCCGGCAGGATTGTCTGGAAGAATGGTCAGTTTTCCGAGGCCGTGGCGTTTAAGCACAAGTCCGCGCTCGCCGCTCACTCCGACATTATTGCGAGCATTCGGGGTCGAAGGGACAAGGTGATCGCGCACTTGGATAGGAAGTATTTTTTTGATCCCGAGGCTGTGGAGGATGACTTCCCGCTAGAAGATGAAGCGATGATTGCCTTGGCGAATGAAATCATCAAGATACTCCATGAGCATGAGAGGGGTGTATCTGATAGCTGGTCATTTCATCTTGCTGAATTCTATCAAATTGGTGTCGACAATATGATCCGATCCCTTGAGGATATCGCTCGTCAGAAGAAGCGAGGCGCGTAGATGCCGCAAGCGGAAACCGAAGCCGACACGCGCGCCAACCGTATCGATCCCGCCCTGCGGGATGCCGGCTGGGGCGTAGTCGAAGGCTCTTCGATCTCCCGCGAATACACGATCGCACCTGGCCGGATTCTTGCTGGCGGTGAGCGAGCCAATGCTCTCTCTGCCGATTACGTCCTGACCTACAAGGGCCGCCACATGGCGGTGGTCGAGGCGAAGCGCGCTGGGCTTGGACACACTGCCGGTGTGGGTCAGGCGAAAGACTATGCCCGCCGCCTTGAAATCCGCTTCGCCTACTCGACCAACGGTCTCGGCTGGTATGGCATAGACATGAACACCGGTAAGGAAGGCGATCACGACCTACCTTTCCCTACGCCGGACGAGCTCTGGCATCGTTGCTTCCCGCTTGGCAATGATTGGCGCGAGCGTTTCGGCGCAGTGCCGTTCGAGACCGGCGGCGGCAAATGGCAGCCACGCTATTACCAGCACAACGCCATCACCGCCGTCCTCGAAGCGATTGCGAAGGGTGATAAGCGCATCCTGCTGACGCTCGCCACCGGCACCGGCAAGACAAGCATCGCCTTCCAGATCGCGTGGAAGCTTTTCCAGTCCAGCTGGAACCTCAGCCGCGAACCGGTCCGACGCCCGCGCATCCTGTTCCTCGCCGATCGCAACATTCTTGCCGATCAGGCCTACAACGCCTTCAGCGCCTTCCCGCCCGACGCGCTCGTTCGCATCGATCCGGAGGAAGTCCGTAAGCGCGGCGGTGTGCCGACCAACGCCAACATCTTCTTCACAATCTTCCAGACCTTCATGACCGGTGGGAAGGACGGGGAGACCGAATTCACCTTCGAAGGCTACGCGCCCGACTTCTTCGACTTCATCGTGATCGACGAATGCCACCGCGGCGGTGCGCGGGACGAAAGCACCTGGCGTGCGATCCTCGAATATTTCGCACCCGCGGTGCAACTCGGCCTGACCGCCACGCCCAAGCGGGATACCAATGCGGATACCTACAAGTATTTCGGCGAGCCGGTCTATACCTATGCGCTGAAAGAGGGCATCGGCGACGGATTCCTGACGCCGTTCAAGGTCCGCCAGATGGCGAGCACCATGGACACCTACACCTTCAGCGACGAGGACAAGGTGATCGCGGGAGAGATCGACCCGGACAAGGAATACAAGGAAGCCGATTTCAACACCAAGCTCATCATCGACGAGCGCGAGATGAGCCGCGTGCAGGAATTCATGGACCAGATCGACCAGCGCCAGAAGACGTTGGTCTTCTGCGCCACTCAGGATCACGCCGCCCGCGTTCGCAACTTCATCAACCAGATCAAGGACAATCCGGACCCGCATTACTGCGAGAGGGTGACGGCAGACGACGGAAAGCTGGGCGAGCAACACCTGCGCGAGTTCCAGGACAACGAGAAAACGCTGCCGACCATTCTTACGACGTCGCAGAAGCTGTCGACTGGGGTGGACGCGCGCAACGTGCGCAACATCGTCTTGCTGCGGCCGATCAACTCGATGATCGAGTTCAAGCAAATCATCGGTCGCGGGACCCGCACTTTCGACGGGAAGGACTTCTTCACGATTTACGACTTCGTGAAGGCCTACGAGCACTTCAACGATCCCGAGTGGGATGGCGAACCGGAAGACCCTGCAGATCCCCGTCCGCCGCGTCCCGGACCCGGCGGTCCCGATGGGCCGGACGATCCAGAGGATCCCGAAGACCCAAAGGAGCCGGCTGAGAAGGTTATCGTGAAGCTGGCTGACGGCAAGGAGCGCAAGATCCGCTACGTCGGCGCAACGACCTACATGTTCAACGGTCGCCCGATCACAGCGCAAGAATTCATGGACTACCTATTCGGCGATCTGGGCACGCTGGTTACAAGCGAAGACGAACTTCGCGAGATATGGAGCGATCCAGAAAACCGCAACGCGTTCCTCCAGCGCCTGACCGAGATGGGTTATGACCGTGAACGTCTGTCTGACATGCGCCGCCTGATCGATGCCCCGAACTCGGACATCTTCGATGTGCTCGGCTATATCCGTTTCACCTTGGCACCCCTAGCCCGGGCCGAACGCGTCGAAACGGCGAAGGCAACGGGCATGGATGGCTACGAGGAGGAGATGCGCGAATTCCTCGATTACGTTCTTAGCTCTTACGCCAAGGACGGCATCCGCGAACTCGACACCCAGCGCCTCAGCCACTTCATCCGCAGCCGCTACGGCAGCATGAACGATGCGAAGAGGAAGTTGGGCTCGACGGGCGAAATTCGTTCAGCCTTTCTCGACATTCAGCGTCATTTATTTTCCGACCCACAGTCAGATTTTTCGATTTGATCATCAAGCGTTGGGCTGGAGTGAAACTGTCCGGTTTCGGTATTAGCGTTCGCGAGCGGATCGTGGGGGGCGAAACCTTAGCCCCAACTTCATTGATCATTGGGGCTCATTCTCTGGAGAGCAGAGAAATGGTGGTTTTTTGCCAAGTATCGTGTTGGCAACGAGCTAGTAAACGCGTCGAAGTTGGAGTTGTCCCTCATCGTCACTAACGACCGCAGCGTCCAACTCCATTCCAACATGCAGTCGGAGCTGAAGATCGTCATTGAACCAATCAAAATGGAAAAAAGCATCCTTCTTCAGCGCATCAATATGAGCAAAGCCAAAGCGCTTGTTATGTATCAACTTCACGATTCTCCCAGAAACTCTCGTTTCGCTTGCGGGCTTGAACGAAACTACCCTGGTTACCGCGAGCCCCTTATTATTCCGTGTTACTTCGCATTCGATTGCGTCTCCCGGAAGTGGGTCCGGAACAGGATCGATACCGCTGGTCTCCAGACTTCGAATATGAAGAAAGGCACTATCTCTAAGGCTCGGAAGCTCGACAAACCCAAAGCCCTTTATCTTGTCGAACTTCTCGACTTTTCCCATAAGCCGTTCGCCAACGATATCAACAGCTGCCCACATCTCTTCTGTCGGTGTTGCCGAAACCCAGCGTTTATGAATTTCTGTGGCTAGTTCTGCCTGTTGAGAGAATTCGGGTCTCTCTGGGACAAAACAATGCCTAGAGTCTTCGTCATTTAGATATTGAGCGAATAGTTCTCGAACCTTCTCCAAACGCTTTCCAATGGAACCCTTTTCGCGAAACGCATTCCGCACTTGTTCACTAACTTCGGAATCAGCCAACGGTGTTGTAAGTGCCATCTGCTCGAAGAATACTGAGTTGAACTTCGCCATTCGCAGATGTGCCAACCCCCTGAAGGTAATCGCGAACCGCCTATCGTCAGAGTATCCGCGCCGAGACAGGTCATACGGTTCAATAAGCCCAGCCTCTAGCAGCATCTCTAGGCTGCGCTGTGTTGCAAGTTCAGTGATAGACATCGCGTCAAAGAATGAGAGGATCGCCTCAGCCCGGATATATCGGTCATCTGAGGACTGAGAGGATTGGCTAGCGTCGGATAAATGCTGCAAGAGTCTCAAGTTAGTGAGCGGCGACTGCTTGATGTTCTTGTCCACTTGAAAGACAGGGAAGATTGCAGGCTCATCCTCTGGTTTGAAAAAGGAGTAATCCCCTTTTACGAGCGCATTCGAGAAATGCTGAATGGATGGTGCCGCCATCGTCGAGGTTACGTAGGATCGAACTAGATCTTCTAAGTTGAGAACGGACGAGGTAATTACTCTCTTCGCAAGATCGAGCGACTTCCTCATATTATAATTGGATAGCTCACCAACCTGCTTCGACGGGTAGTCTTGTTCGACGAAAACTGCTTCAACCACTGAGGCGAATGCTGCGATGTTTTGAATCTTAACTGTAATCCCGTGCTGAGCAATGTAGCTTGCAGCTTCAGCCTCACCTCCCGACTGATCAGTCTTGTTTCTCAGGAAGTCGACACGTTTTCGAAAGACCTCGCGGGGAGGAGGTGTAGGAAGAAAGAATGAGCGCGAAGAGTAAATATTGAAAATATCAGTTTTCGCAAATGCCCAAGCAGATCTATCCGTGGACGGGAAAAAGATTAAGCAATTACTTACGTGTCGCTGGAGTGCCTGAATATATTGAAAAACTTGTGACTTTATATCCATTGTAAATTCGTCACTGTTATCAATAATGAAAACTGGGAGCCTCCTGCGATTGACAACAATGTCTTTCAAAAGACGACGGAGATACCCTTCTCTATCATGTTCAACCTGCTGATCCATGTAGTCCGAGAACTTATCTTTAAACGCCTCTTTGTCCCTTTGATAAAGTCGAGCGTCTGCACCTTTGGATCTTCTCTTATATTCAAGGTGGTATAGGCCAAAGAGTTCATCCCAAGATGGCGAACCACCATCATATAGCTGAGCTTCGATTGATGTGATCGCTTTCTCCGTAAGCCAGGACAGCAATGTGCTTCCATCGCCGGTAGCATCTTGAACATCAATCTTGATGACCAGACATTGAGACCTGATATCCGGGTCGAGTGTTCGCGAAAAGAACCGATCCAGAAAAGTTGATTTCCCCGCTCCTGATGGCCCCACAATAAAGACTGTCTGGCCGCCAGCGCTGGCGACAGCGTCGGTCACCAGATCTTTGAGGTCTTCGTCAATGTTCTTATGGCCGGCGGCGACGTTACCGAGGACATTCTTTGTGAGCTTTTCAAGAGAGAAGTCAGCAATCCTGCTCTCGCGGGTTTCAACGAAACACTCAGCAAGCATCTCTGGATCTTGCTGACCAGTAAGGTTTGAGAAAAATTTTGTAAAAACAGTCTCAAGATCAAATGCCAAAGCTGACTTCTGCACGATTTGATTTTCTGTCTGATCAATTGCGGGAACTAGCGTGCGATCCAATGTCAAACGGCTCTGATGAACTGAGTCGAAAATAATTCTGTATGTTTTTCGCCGGATATGTTCCTTTGACAAGAGTTCATAGAATTCAGTAAATGCGGCAAGAACCGAATTCATCGTCGGAAAAACAATCGCCTCTTTGTCGGTGTATTTTCCTGAGCCAGTCCAGGGTAAAAAGATAATCCATGTGACCCCATCGGTAACCAGACAGAGCGGTATTCCTTCAGGCAGACTATAGGACGCAGCCTGATTAACGCCTTCGATTGCCGGGCGAACTACAGGCCCTGAAATCTTAAATTGCCCACGCGTCGTAGACCTAGTCTTTAGATCTAGAACGCCCACGCGTTTTGCCTCAATCAAGAAGGCGGGATTGCCTTCGATGTGAATCACGTAGTCGGAGAAACCATTCTCGTGCTTGCGTTCGGCGGAAATATCCTTGTGATCCCACCCGAGAGCCTCAGTGAGAATACGATTGATTACCTGAACCTTGGCGTCTTCTTCAGTAGTGATCTCGACAAGTCGGGATTTCGCTTCCTCCAAGATGGCCTTTGCGGCATCGTGTCCGGTATCCACATTCATTCGGTGCTTCCCTGTCCTTTGATCTTCAAATGATCCTTCAACTTTCCGGTGCCATTTTCAAAGAGGTATATTGATGGTCTTCGAATCATAACCCCACTTTGCGCACTGCCAAACAATGCGGGAACCGCGAAACGTGAGCGGACTACCTCCAACTCCGGACTGAAAAGGGGGCGTAGCCTGTGCTCAAGTTCGAGCGCTAAGCTGGCCCTAGCCAGATCTGAACATTAGTGCGCTGCACGCCCACGACGAGCCTGTGCAAAAAGCCGCCAGAGATTTAGGACGCGTTCTTGCATCCCGAAACCATTCGATTCATGGTGCCAGGATCAAGGCTGCGACAGGGTGCCACAGCAGGATGCCACGCGGTTTTGACTCGCAGGGAAACCGTAAGGTTTTCAGATGTTTGGCTTAATTCAGGAAACTGGCTGGGGTGGCAGGATTCGAACCTGCGCATGCCGGTACCAAAAACCAGTGCCTTACCACTTGGCTACACCCCAGCAGATGGCGCGGATATAGCGGCTTGTTCGCGGATGTGAAGTGTTGTCTCGCCTACAATCGGTGCAAAGTTCAAATAGCGGCAGCGCGGCGGGCGGAAAGGTCGCTTTCAACTTTGGCAATGACGGTGCGATTTATGCTGTAAAACAGCAGCGCGATCATCGCCGGAAATATCATTGCCGCAGGGATCACAGCGAAGGCCAGCTGAATGCCCATGAGCGAGGTTTCACTTTGCGCGGCATCCTGCACAAACCCGGTGGCCTCCAGCATGAAACCTGGGATGGCCGATCCGAACGCGATGCCGGCTTTCACGGCAAATACAGATGCTGCGATGACGAGTGCGGTCATCTGCCTGCGTGATTTCCAGTCGATGAATTCGGCAATATCGGTGAACATGGAAAAAGAGAGGATCATCAGCATCCCGAACCCGATCCCGACAAGGAATTGCACCGCCGTTTGCGGCCACACCGCGTCAAGCGGGAGGAAATAAAATAGCGTTATCATCGACGCTTTCAGCCCGCCCGCCGCGATCATGAGATGCGATTTCTCGACCCGCTTTTGCAGCAGATTGCCGATGATCACTCCGGCAATCTGACCCACCGCGAGCGAGGTAAGGAACAGGGCGGTCCGATCGAGAAATGCAAAGACGGGCGTGCCGTCATCGCCTGCCACATATTTGAAAAAGAACAGCGCGCTGCCCGCCCGCGCGGCAATCGCCGTCACGCCGAGAATCGCAGCAATTGCCACTGCGATCCACGGGCCGGAGCGCAGCAGAACCGACAGATCGCCGCTGAGCGAGCCGTTGACAGAGGCGGGCGGAACGCGCTCTTTCGTCGCCCAGAACGTGATCAGCAGGCTGAAAACCGCCACCGCTGCGATGCACGATATCGTTAGCAAAATGCCCAGCTCTTCATCCCCGCCGCCCAGTTCGCGCACCAGCGTAGTGCCCAGCGCGCCCACCAGAATGCCGCCCGATGCGGAGAAGAACATCCGAAATGCTGTAACGCTGGTGCGGACCTTGGAACGCGGTGAAATTACGCCGAGCAATCCGCCATAGGGCACATTGACAGCGGTGAAGGCCAGCTGCGTGAGCGTGTAGGTCACATATGCCCATGCCAGCAGCCACCCGTCGCTCAGCCCGGCTGGCGGAGTAAACACGAGAATGATCGCAATGCCGAGCGGGACGGAGCCGAACAGGATATAAGGGCGATACCGGCCCCAGCGGGTTCGCGTGCGGTCAGCGATTGCGCCCATCATCGGATCGGTGAACGCGTCGACCAGTTTGGTGAGCAGCATCATCAATCCGATGGCCGCCGGGGCAAGGCCTTTCAAATCGACGAAATAATAGAGGATGAAAACGCCGAAGAAATTAAGGATCAGCCCGGCGGCCAGATCGCCAATGCCGTAGCCCAGCTTTTCGCCGGTCCCGACCCGTTCTTTCCCCTGATCATCCACGACGCATTGCCTTCATAAGGCGACAGGACGGCAGGCACGCGCCCTAGTCAAGCGGCCTGCCATTTAAAACCGCAGTTTGTCAGTCCAGCGTTTTGCCGTCAAAATCGGCGGCAGAGTGACGCTCACGCAGCTGCGCGTTGTCATCGCCCCACACCTTGTTCACGATCTTGCCGCGTTTTACCGCTGGCCGCGCATTGATTTCATGCACCCAGCGGGCGACGTTTTCATATTCGTCGATGGAGAGAAACGTCTTCGCCTCGTTGTAAATCTTGCCCCATACGAACGGCGCGAGCCATGGGAAGTTGGCGATATCAGCAATTGTGTACTCGTCGCCCCCCAGAAAGCGCGTTTTGGCGAGCCGTTTGTCTGCGACATCGAAAATCCGCTTTGTTTCCATGGCGTAGCGGTTGATTGGGTATTCGTATTTCTCTGGCGCATAGGCATAAAAATGGCCAAAGCCGCCGCCGATGAAGGGGCCGGTTCCGACTTGCCAGAACACCCAGCTCATCACCTCGGCGCGTGCGGCGGGATCGGTGGGTAGAAACTCGCTGAATTTTTCAGCGAGGTGCAGCAGGATCGCGCCGGATTCGAACACGCGGAACGGTGTGTCGCCGCTTTGATCGATCAGCGCCGGAATTTTCGAATTGGGATTGATATCGACGAACCCGCTGGTGAATTGCTCCCCATCGCCGATGTTCACCGTGTAAGCGTCATATTCCGCGCCGGAGTGCCCCAGTTCGAGCAGCTCCTCCAGCATGATCGTGACCTTCACACCGTTTGGCGTGGCGAGAGAGTGCAGCTGGAACGGGTGGTCGCCCGATGGGAGCGCCTTTTCCTCACGCGCGCCAGATGTTGGCCGGTTGATGCTGGCAAAACGCCCTCCCGAAACGGTGTCGGCGCTCCATACGGCGGGCGGTGTGTAGGTGGGATCGGCCATTATTCGTGTCTCCTGCAAAAAGAGTTCATGTCTTTTCTGACCCTTGCCGCGAGAGGTGGCGGTTCGCCGGTAAAAGCGCAAGGCGGAACCGCCGGGGTCCGCGGCGCATTTGCTTTGACATGGAAAAGCTAATCTATGTCGATGACAGCCTGCCCGGCATCACCCGCAGAGGGGCAGGGAAGGGCTTTGCCTATTACATGCCCGAGGGTGATCTCATCCGTGATCGCGCGGTGCGCCGGCGTCTGAACGCGATCGCCCTGCCGCCAGCTTACCGCGATGCGTGGTTTTGCCCGGCGGAAAACGGCCATATTCTGGCGACAGGATATGACGATGCGGGGCGCAAGCAATACCGGTATCACCCTGAATTCCGCCTGATGCGCG
This sequence comes from Erythrobacter sp. MTPC3, assembly GCF_042854385.1. Classification (NCBI taxonomy): domain Bacteria; kingdom Pseudomonadati; phylum Pseudomonadota; class Alphaproteobacteria; order Sphingomonadales; family Erythrobacteraceae; genus Erythrobacter; species Erythrobacter sp. MTPC3. The sequence continues at coordinate 195,255 of NZ_BTGP01000008.1, read as the reverse complement.
AAGGATCAAAATTCGACCGCTGCGAGGCGTTTGGCAGGCTGCTGCCGCTTGTCCGCAAACGCGTGGCAGACGATCTCGCCCAATCCGCGCCCACCATGACTCGCACATTGGCAAGTGCGGTGCACTTGCTTGACCTGACCTCCATCAGGATCGGCAGTGAGCAGTATACTCGCCGCAATGAAAGCTACGGCGCGACGACGTTGCGCAGCGAGCATGTCGAGGTGGCGGAGGACAGCGTCGCCTTGCATTTTACGGGTAAGGGTGGCCGCGACCGGCAGATGGCGGTGGAATCCGCGCCGCTGGCCAAGGCGGTCGAGAAAATGGCTGACCTTGGCGGGGACCACATCTTTCAGTTCGAGGATGAGGACGGGCAGACGCGCGCGATCACCGCCGATGATGTGAACAGCTATCTGCGCGAAACCATGGGCGAGGATATCACCGCCAAGAATTTTCGCACGTGGCACGGCAGCGTGCTCGCATTCGAGCGGCTGGCGATGGCGAAGGACGATGTGCGCATTTCCGACCTGCTTGATCTGGTGTCGGATCACCTTGGCAACACCCCGGCCACTGCCCGCAAAAGCTATATCCATCCCGCTGTGATCGCGAAGGTTGAGACGCAGTCCGAATGGCGCGCGTCGCTGCGATTGCCGCGCGCGACACGCTGGCTCAGCCGGAGCGAGCGCGGGCTGATCACGCTGATCGAGGAAAGCCCGCAAGCCGCCGATCTGCTTGCCGCCTAGGCAGGGCGGAATTGCGCGGCTAAAGCCAGCCTTAAAGGAGACCTGCGCATGGCATCAGCCGGCACCCATCCGTTCTACGATATGCACGCCCACGGCTTTGTCCGCGTGGCGACCTCTACCCCGCGCGTGCGGACCGGCGATGTGCCTTTCAACACCGAAGGCGTCATCGCAGAGGCAAAGCGGGCGCATGAACAGAACGTCGATCTGCTGGTCTATCCCGAGCTGTGCCTTTCATCCTACGCCATCGACGATTTGCACTTGCAAAACGCCTTGCTCGACCGCGCTGAACAGGCGGTGGGCGAAGTGGTCGAGGCGAGCGCGGATATCGGCACGGTGCTGGTGGTCGGCGCCCCGCTACGGCGCAATTCCAAGATTTACAATTGCGCTCTGGTAATCGCGCATGGCGAATTGCTGGGCGTGATCCCGAAAAGCTACCTGCCGAATTACCGCGAATTCTACGAAAAACGCTATTTCGCGCATGGCCGCAATTGCCAGGATTTATGGATCGCCGTGGCCGGAGAGGAAGTGCCGTTTGGCACCGACCTTGTCTTTGGTGCTTCAAATCTGCCGGGCTTCACATTCGGCGTGGAGATTTGCGAGGATTTCTGGTCGCCCAATCCGCCGGGCACCATGGCCGCGCTCGCCGGGGCGCACATCCTTTGCAACCTATCCGCATCGCCGATCACCATCGGACGCGCGGATGACCGGCACCTGCATTGCCGGTCCAGCAGCGCGCGGTCCATCTGCGCCTATGTCTATTCGGCGAGCGGACACGGCGAAAGCACCACCGATCTCGCATGGGACGGGCAGGGCGTGGTGTATGAGCTGGGCGAGCTGATGGCCGAAAGCGTCCGTTTCGATCTGGAGCCGGAGCTGTGCGTCGTCGATATCGATACCGACAGGATCGCGGGCGAACGGATGCGCAACCAGACCTTCTCCGACGCAGCCGAAGCGCATGGCCGCCCCGAGGACAGCTATCGCCGCATCATGTTCGATCATTCTGGCGAGACGCGCGATATCGGGCTGATCCGCCCCGTCCGCCGCTTCCCCTTTGTGCCGAACAACGCGAAAACGCTGGATGAGGATTGCTATGAGGCGTTCAACATTCAGGTTGATGCGCTGATGCGCCGCATTCAGGCGACAAAGCCTGAAAGTCTGGTGATCGGAATATCGGGCGGGCTGGACAGCACGCACGCGCTGATCGTGGCGGCCAAGGCGTGCGATCGGCTCGGGCTGCCGCGCTCCACCATTCGCGGATACACCATGCCCGGCTTTGGCACGTCGGACACAACCAAATCGAATGCGTGGCGACTGATGGAGGCGATGGAGATCACCGCCGAGGAGATCGATATCAAGCCTGCGGCCAAGCGAATGCTGGAGGATATCGGGCATCCCTATGCTGATGGTGAGGCGCATTACGATGTCACGTTCGAAAACGTGCAGGCCGGTCTGCGCACCGACTATCTGTTCCGGCTTGCCGGGCAGCACAGCGGGTTTGTGATCGGCACCGGCGATCTTTCCGAACTCGCGCTGGGCTGGTGCACATACGGTGTGGGCGACCATATGAGCCATTACGGCGTCAATTCAGGTGTGCCGAAAACGCTTATCCAGTATCTCATCCGCTGGACTATTGAGACAGAGCAGTTTGTGCCCGCCTGCGCCGAGGTGCTCGCCGCGGTCCTGGACACCGAAATTTCGCCCGAGCTTGTTCCCGCAGGCGAAGATGGCGAGTTGCAAAGCACCGAGGAGAAGATCGGGCCGTACGAGCTCAACGATTTCTTCCTGCATCACACGATCCGGTATGGCCAGCGGCCTGCCAAGATCGCTTTTCTCGCGTTCCATGCGTGGCGTGATGCCAGCGCAGGTCATTGGCCCGTCAATTTCCCGCAGGAGCGCAAGAACGAATATGATCTGGCGCAGATCGCTGGATGGCTCGAGAAATTCCTCCACCGGTTCTTCGGGTTCAGCCAATTCAAGCGCAGCGCGCTGCCCAATGGGCCAAAGGTCAGTTCGGGCGGAGCGCTGTCGCCGCGCGGCGATTGGCGTGCGCCGTCCGATGCGGTGGCGGATGTTTGGCTGGACGACCTGCGCAGCAGTCTGCCCGACCTCGATTAGCGATTTGTAAAAACGCGCCAATCAGGGCGGCACCTCTCATCACTGCTTGCCAGCGGGATCAATCGCTGTAGCTTATTCCCCAGGGTCGTCAGTTTGCGCATGTCGCGCAGACATTTGGGGGAAATTGATGACCGACCAATCCGGTGGTGCGGGTTTGCTGCTTGAACACAGCAGGCCGCTCAGGCTTTTTACGCTGTTCATTCTGTATGTTGGACAGGGAATGCCTATCGGGTTGTTCTGGTTCGCCGTCCCCGCATGGATGGCCGTAAACGGGGCGAGCGCGGCCGAGGTCGGTTCGGTCGCTGCGCTAACCGCGCTGCCTTGGTCGCTAAAGCTGGTCAACGGCTTCATCATGGACCGCTATACCTTCCTTCCCATGGGGCGCAGGCGCGCATGGATACTTGGCGCGCAGCTTGTCATGATTGCGTGCCTTGTGGTTGCAGCTTTCATTGATCCATTGCCAAGCGATGTTGCCGTGCTGGGCGCCATTGGTTTCACGGTGAACCTCGCGACGACATTTCAGGATGTGGCGGTCGACGGGTTGGCCGTGGACATCATGACCGAGGATGAAAGGGCGCGGGGCAGCGGCATGATGTTCGGAGGTCAGTCGATCGGTATCGCGACCGCAACCGCCATCTGCGGGTTCGTGATCGAAGATTTCGGAGCGCCGGCCGCATTCCTGATCGTCGCGCTGCTGATCTTTGTCCTGTGCGCCTATGTCGGCAGTTTTCGCGAGCGCGAGGGGGAGCGAAAGCTGCCTTGGTCTTCCGGTCAGTCGAACCAGCGCAATATCGACATCCAGCCGGAGGCGTGGTGGCCGCTGCTCAAATCGACCGCTCTTTCCATGTCGAAACTGGCCAGCTTGCTGTGGCTGCCAGTGCTTTTCGGACGCGGTATTCTGTACGGTGGGTTGACCGGGACAACGCCGCTTATCGGGGCAAATTATGCCGGGTGGAGCACATCGGAAATCGCGTCGCTGACGGCAAGCGCCGGACTGTTTGCCGGGGTGCTGTGCATGACACTGGGCGGCTGGCTGGGCGACCGGTTCGGTGCGAAACGCATCGCCATCATGTGGCTGGTTACCAGCATTTCGATGTGCGCGGTCATGTATCTCAGCGTGCCGTTATGGGGTGATACGGCCTTTTTCATTGGGTTTGTATATTTCTGGATTCCATTGGACCTGTTGCTGACTGTCGCCTGCCTGCCCATTTCGATGCGGCTGTGCGATCCAAAAGTCGCCGCAACCCAGTTCACGATCTATATGGCGGTCAGCAATTTCGGGATATCATTCGGGGCATTCATGTTGAGCCAGACCGAAGCGTTCGGAGGACTGTCGACCATTTTCATCGTCGTGGGCGCCGGAGCGCTGATCTCGCTAATCCTGATGCTGACGGTGAAATATCCGCGCCGTCCTCATTATTACGCGATCCGTGAGCAAAAGGAGATACTGGCCGCGCAAAGACCGGCCTGACCCCCATGTCTATGCCGGGCTGCTGATACACAGCCCGGCATAGCAATTTCAAATGCTGTGATCAGGCTGCGATCTTGGCAACTTCCTGATGCGCGGCTTTGATCTTCGCTTCGCCGTCTGCTCCCATAATCCCGTCGGCGGCGATCACTTCGACATCCGCGATCCCAAGAAAGCCCAGAAAGAAACGAAGCCAGCTGGACATGAAATCCATGTCGCTGCCGACAGGTGTGCCGCCCGATGCTGCGGTGATGTAGGCTTTCTTACCCTCCAAAAGACCCACGGGTCCGGTGTCGGTGTATTTGAAGGTCGTGCCAACGCGGGCAACCAGATCGGCCCACGCTTTAAGTGAGGCAGGCGGTCCGAAATTGTAAACCGGCGTGCTGATTACGAGCGTTTCGGCGGCTTGCAATTCGGCGATCAAAGTGTCGGCAATAGCGGCCAGATCTGCCTGCTCTGGCGTACGGTCCGCAGCAGCCGCCGAATTAGCGGCAAAGCGTTCTGCCGTGACAAATGGCAAGGTTTCAGCGTCCAGATCGCGCTTCGCCACCTGTGCATCTGACTGTGCCGCAAGCTTTTCAACAAGCGCAGTTCCGAGGCCGGTAGAAACACTTTCATCTCCGCGAATGGAGGCGGTGATATGCAGGATGTTTGTCATGGGTGTGGTTCCTTAAGTTGAATCATACGAGGAACGGGCCGGGCATGTGCCGCGCCCGGCTCGTTTCGGTGGTGTGTCAGGCAGCGTCGACCAGCACGATTTCGCTGTCTTCCAGCGCGGTGATCGTCACTTCGCCCAGCTGCGTGATGGCAACTCCGTCCCGCGCAGAGGCTTCGACGTCGTCGATCCGCACCTTGCCGGTCGCAGGAACCAGATACAGGTGCCGGTCCGCGCTGCCCGGCGTGTAGGTCACGCTTTCGCCGGCGGAGATCGTTGCGCCCAGAACGCGGGCATCTGCGCGGATCGGCAGTGCGCCCGCTGCGCGGTCTTCATCATTCGCAGTGCTCGCGGCGAGGGTGACGAGCTGTCCGGCGCGGTCGCCCTTGGGAAAGGACTTTGCGCCCCAGGTCGGCGCACCGCCGCGCTCATCGGGGATGATCCAGATCTGGAATATTTCGGTTTCCTCATCCTCGCGGTTGTATTCCGAATGCTTCACGCCGTTGCCCGCGCTCATCACCTGAACATCGCCAGCCTCTGTCCGGCCCTCATTGCCCATGCTGTCGCGGTGGGTGATGGCGCCTTTGCGGACATAGGTGATGATCTCCATGTCGCTGTGCGGGTGCGTCGGAAAACCGGTGCCCGGTGCGATTGTGTCATCGTTCCAGACCCGCAGCGACCCCCAATTGACGCGCTCGGGATCGCGATAGCTTGCGAAAGAGAAATGGTGATGCGCATCGAGCCAGCCGTGATTGGCCGAGCCGAGCGTGTTGAAGGGGCGAAGTTCGATCATATCCGGTCTCCGTTTCGATAAGCCGATAATGCGGCCTTGTCGGTGTAGTCTCGGATATAGGCTTGGTCTTGTGTCTGCATAAGTGCGATAAAACTTGCAAAAATGTTCTGAATATTAGAACATTACCCGATGAAGCTGGGTGAGCCATCCCTCGATCAATTGCGTATCTTCCTGGCCGTGGTGGACGAGGGAAGCTTTGGCGCAGCGGCACGCGCATCCGGGCGGGCGGTTTCCGCGATCAGCTACGGTATAGCCCAACTCGAAACGCAATTGGCCGCCACCCTGTTCGAACGCGAAGGGTCTCGCAAACCTGTGCTGACCGAAGCGGGCGAGGGGCTGCTGGCAGAGGCGCGGGCGGTCGCAGACAGGGCCGATGCGCTGCTGGCAAAGGCGAAGTCGCTCCATACCGGGTTAGAAAGCAGCGTCGGCCTGGTGCTCGATGTGATGGTGCCCAGCGATGTCACCGCACAGGTGCTGCGCGAATTCCGCCGCATGTTCCCGACAGTCGCGTTGACGCTTAATATCGAAGGGCTTGGCGCGGTTGCCGAATGCCTGCTGGATGACCGCGCGCAGCTTGCAATTGGTGGCCCGGTGATCGGGGACAATCCCGCGCTCGAACGGCAAGTGGTGGGTGATGTTGAACTCATTCCCGTGGCCGCGCCCGATCACCCGCTGGCGGCAAAGGACGTTGCGCCGGGTGAAAGCCGCCAACATTTGCAACTGGTCCTCGCCGACCGATCCGATCTGACGCAGGGCCGCGAGTTTTCCGTGCTCAGCCCGCTTACGTGGCGGCTGGGCGATCTGGGCGCAAAACACGCTTTGCTGAAAGAGGGGCTGGGCTGGGGCAACATGCCGCGTCATCAGGTTGCAGAGGATATCGCAGCGGGACGATTGGTGGAACTCGACCTGCCGGAGAAACCCGGCGCAGCCTATCCGCTGAGTGCGCTATGGCGGAGGAACGAGCGGCTGGGACCGGCGGCAAACTGGCTGATTGATGGGTTCCGCGATGGATTGGGGAATTAAATTTTCAAGCCGCAGGATTACTGGCGCAGCCACATCTCTGCTTCGCGAGGGCTGTCGAAAAATTCGACATCCAGTCCGTCGGTTATCCGCTTATATTGAAGTTTCACAAGCGGCGCCGTCGATACCAGGGCAAATCGGGTCAATCCGTTTTTCTGCGCCTCTAGGAGGCTGTTACGGATTGCCTCGGCGGTCGAACGGTCTTGCGGCACAAAGTCGCGTAGATCGCCGAGGACCCTGAAGCGTTTGCGCGATTTGAGAAAGGGCGCGGCAGCTTTGGTCAATTCACCGAGGAAGCTGTGCATTTTTTCGAGCGTCCAGAAACCACCGATCGCGAAATGCAATTCGGCGCGATATTCATCAATCGCAATCTTGTGGACAGGCGAAAACCCAGACATGCTGGCAACATCCACATCGAGAGTTAAAATTCTACTACTCCGGGCCAAAGATGATCGCTTCGTCGCCTAATTTCCAGGGTGTGAATTTAGGCATGACAGCCTTGAACAGATCGGACGCGAGATGCCCCTCCAGCCACGGTAAAAGGTGCGGCAGCCCTTGCGCGTCAAACCAGTCGCGGTCGGTGTTGGCGAACTGGCGGATGAACGGAAACAGCGCGATATCGGCTAGGGTCCGGTAATCACCGCACAGGTGCCTGCGGTCTCCCAAACGGGAATCGAGATCGGCCAGCATCGCAAAGCCGCTGGAGCGATGATCGAAACGAAAGGTATCCTCGTCGCCGCCTGCCTCATCAGGGTAGCGCGTCGGGTATTTGTAACGGTCGAGATGGTGTTTGAACGGGCCATCAAACCGCTGGATCAAATCGCGGTCATCGCCTTTCAGCCAGCCCTCAGGGTCGTTCTGGTTAAGCGCCCAGCGCATGACCGCGATGCTTTCGTCAATGACTGTCCCATCGGTTAACGCCAGCACCGGTACGGTCGCCTTGCGCGATACCTCGGCTAGTTCGGGCGGCTTGTCCGCGAGCTTTACCTCGCGCAGCTCTACCGTGATGCCTGCCGTCCACAGCGCCATGCGCGCCCGCATCGCGTAAGGGCAGCGGCGAAAAGAATAGAGGACTGGAAAATCGGTCACGCATCGCCATTCGGTTTCGGCCCGATATGCGCCTCACCGCGCGCCTTGGCGAGTTGCTGCTGGCGCTGGCGTTCAGCATAGCGGGCGCGCTGTTCGTCATCGCGGTCATTGATGCAGTGCGGGCAGCTGACACCGGCTTCGTAATCGGGTGATGCCATTTCGGCTTCGTTGAGCGGCATACGGCAGGCAAAGCACAGCCCGTATGATCCCAGCTCAAGTCCGTGTTTGACGGCGACGCGCTGGTCGAAAACGAAGCATTCGCCTTCCCATTTGCTGTCGTCTTCGGGCACGGTTTCTAGGTATTTGAGGATACCGCCCTTCAGGTGAAACACGTCCTCTATGCCTTCGGAGCGCAGGAAGCTGGTCGATTTTTCGCAGCGAATTCCGCCGGTGCAGAACATCGCGACCTTTTTCTTGCCCTCCAGCAATTCCTCGCGGTGTTCACGGAACCACGCCGGAAAGTCGCGGAAGCTTTTGGTCTGTGGATCGACTGCGCCCTTGAATGTGCCGACCGCGACTTCGTAATCGTTGCGGGTGTCGATCACGATGGTGTCGGGATCGCTGATAAGGTCGTTCCAGTCCTCTGGCGCGACATAGCGCCCGACGCTGGCATTGGGATTAATGTCGGGCTGTCCCATCGTCACGATCTCGCGTTTCAGCCGCACCTTCATCCGGTTGAAAGGCATTGCATCGGCGTGGGAGAACTTCACTTCGGTTTCAGCACAGCCGGGCAGGGCGCGGATGGTTTCCAGCACGCTGTTTAGCGCATTGTCCGTGCCGGCAATCGTGCCGTTGATGCCCTCTTTGGCAATCAGCAACGTTCCCTTTATCCCGGCCGCATCGCACGCGGATTGAAGTGACGCTTGAAGGCTTGCCGGATCGTCAAAACGTGTGAAGCGGTATAGGGCGGCGACCTGGATCGGGGTGTCGGTCATGGGCGTTTACCCGATCCGCTCGACCCAGCCGTGTTTGTCCTCGACCCGGCCATGTTGCAGATCGACCAGACGTTCGCGCATCTTCTGCGCCATCTGGCCGATCCCGCCGGTGCCAATGGAGAACTCGCCAGCGGGGGAGGCGACTGTGCCGACGGGCGTGACGACCGCAGCGGTGCCGCAGGCGAGCGTTTCCAGCAAGGTGCCGTTCTCGGCCTCTTCGCGCCACTGCGTGATTGAATACGGCTCCTCGCGCACGTCCAGCCCCTCTTCGCGGAGCATCGCGATCAGACTGTCGCGGGTAATGCCGGGCAGGATCGTGCCAGTCAGTTCCGGGGTGATGACGCTGCCGTCGGACCGGATGAAGAACAGGTTCATCCCGCCCAGCTCCTCGACCCATTTCTTCTCTACCGCATCAAGGAAGACGACCTGATCGCAGCCCTGCCGGATCGCTTCGGCCTGCGGGACAAGGCTGGCGGCGTAATTGCCGCCGGTTTTGGCTGCGCCAGTGCCGCCGGGCGCTGCGCGGACGTAATCCTGGCTGACCCAGATTTTCACCGGGTTCACGCCGTTCTTGAAATAATTGCCTGACGATACAAGGATCACGACGAATTTGTACTGGGTCGCGGGGCGCACGCCCAGAAATGCCTCCGACGCGAACATGAAGGGACGGATATAAAGCGATCCGCCCTCGACCGATGGCATCCAGTCCGCATCCGCTTTCACCGCTTCGCGAACGGCGGCGAGGAACAATTCTTCGGGAATTTCGGGCATTGCCATGCGCCGGGCGCTGGCGTTGAAACGCTGTGCGTTTGCCTCCGGCCGGAACAGCGCAAGGCCGCCATCTGCGTGGGGGAAGGCTTTCATGCCTTCGAAAATTTCCTGCGCGTAGTGAAGAACGCTCGCCGCCGGATCTAAAGGGATGGCCTGACGCGGGCCGATCACAGGTGTTTGCCAACCGCCTTTCGCCGCGTCGTAATCGACGGTGACCATGTGATCGGTGAAAACCGTGCCGAAACCGGGATCGGCAATCGCCGCCTCGCGCGCGTCATCGGGTGTTGGCGAAGGGTGTGGGAGCGTCGTGAATTCCATGACGCAGGCAGATAATGCCGTGCGCCGACGGGGGCAAGGATTGTGTAGGCGGGCGTGTATGTGCGGAGTTTTGTTTTGGGTTTTTTGGTTTGAGCCTCAAGCGCCGGGTGTTTTGTTTGCGCACCCCATCCGGGGCGCGATTTCCTCGCGCCTGCGTCGCTGCGGGCGGGCTGTCGCCCTTGCGGCGCTTCGCGCCGTGCTCCGCAGCGACAATGCGAGGTAGCGCCAAGTATCAGGGCGCTCGACCGATGGCTTGGAATGGTGCGAGCCGCGGGCTCGCCAGCGCGCGACCGCGCGCCGCCGCTTATGCGGCGCAGCCAAGCAGCGCGGATGCGCTGCGCCCGGCGCTTGAGGCTCAAACAAAAAATGAAAAGGGCGGCTCCGCCCGTCGGGGAACCGCCCTTTCATGGTCAGCGGCCGGAAGTGCCGCTCACGAAACCTTACTCGGTAAGGAAATGCTACCGAATATGCTCCGTAGGGATCTTCACCGACCTCGCTACTGAACCATGAGACATCGGATCACCTCCTTTCGCGCTTGAAAGCCAAGACCCTCGCGTTTCACCGGGGGCCGAAGTTTGCGTTCGCCGCTAACCTCAAGCACATATTTGAGTCTTATCGCCTACCAACACAAGACTTGAAAAAAACTTTTCCCACGTCACAATCATGCGCCTTCGCCCAAATAGAGAAACGCGCTGCGCCCGTGGAAGACCCGGGACGGTCAACGTTTCGGCGTCCGGCGGGACGAAAACACTGCCAAACTGTGGAAATCGCGAAACGAATCTTTAGCGGCAATCCTCGATCACGCGGCTTACCTCGACCCATGCGGGCAGGTAGAGCGTAGGCATTCCTTCGGTTTCAAGTTTGAAACGCCCCTTGGTGACAGCCATCGCGTCAAGCAGGGTATCGTCCGCGTTCAGCATTGCGACCACCATTGCTCCCTCGCGCGGCATTGCTGACGCTTCGAGGATGCGCGTTGTCGTCTCTGTGGTCACCTGCATCACCCGAGGCTGATCGGAGCCCCTGCGCACAAGGCCGATCTGACGCTGCCCAAGCTGGCAGATGATCACGAAATCGGCGGCCAGTTCGTTTCCGCCTGTGCCAAACCACGCCATCGTCACATCGGGATCGGACGCATAGGTCCACGTCCCCGGCGTCTGCGGCGCGTCGAGATAGTTTTCGTATTCCTGTTCCTGCACGGCCTGTGCGGGGGCCGGTGTTGGCGCGGGCGCAGGTGCAGGCGCAGGTTCGGGTGCGGGCGCAGCGGCGGGGGGCGCGGCGGCTGGAACGGGCGTCGGTGCCGGCGGTATGGTCACCGATGGAACGCAGGCAGCGATGGTGAAGGTCAGCGCGATTGCGCCAGCGGCATGTAAGTAGATTGCTTTCATGGCACTTAAATGCGCGCTAACGCCTTTCGGGTCCATGACGAAAACAACGAAACAACCGAAAAAGAAGCGGGTCGATCACCTGCTGGTCGAACGCGGACTGGTGGAAAGCCGAACGCGGGCGCAGGCGCTGATAATGGCGGGCACTGTCTTTGCGGGCGAGGCAAAGGTCGAAAAGCCGGGGCAGCAGATCGCCGAGGATGCTTCGCTGGAAGTGCGCGGACGCGATCATCCCTGGGTCAGCCGCGGCGGGATAAAGCTGGCGCATGCGATTGATCACTTCGCGCTCAATCCGGCGGGCGTTACCGCGATGGACGTCGGCAGCTCCACCGGCGGCTTTACCGATGTGTTGCTGGCCAACGGCGCAGCGCATGTGTTTGCAGTGGATAGCGGGACCAACCAGCTCGCGTGGAAATTGCGGCAGGATGACCGCGTAACCGTTTACGAACAGACCAGCGCGCGCATCCTGACCGCCGAGCAAATTGATCGCCCTGTCAGCTGGGTAGTGTGCGATGCAAGTTTCATCAGCCTGGCAAAAGTGCTCGAACGCCCGTTAAAACTCGCTGCGAAGGACTGCCACCTTGTCGCACTTATAAAACCGCAATTCGAGGTTGCGCGTGAAGAGGTGGGCAAGGGCGGCGTGGTCCGCGACCCTGATCTGCACGCGCGTGTCTGCGAAGAGGTGCGCGAGTGGCTCGAAAATCTGGGCTGGGACATTCAGGGAATCGCGCAAAGCCCGATTACAGGACCGCAAGGGAACGTCGAATTCCTGATCAGCGCACGGCGCAGCTAGCCATCAAGCTCGTATCAGGCGCCCCCGGATATCAAAGACCCCTTCCACGCAAGATGTGGGTAAAGTGTCCCTGACCCTGACACTTCGCACCGTGCGCTTGCATACAGGTATGAACGAATCGATTAACGCCAGCTAACAGTGAGTAGAACGACCGAGCGTTGAAGCGCCCAATGAATTAACGGCGTCCGCCGGACAGGAGAGTGAATGAACATTCTGGCTTCAAAAGAGCAGCTGCGCGCCAGCTTTTTACGATGGTCGCTTTTCATGGTCCCGCTGGTGGTCCTGCTCGGCTTTATGTCCGGTCAGCTTGGCAATGCTTCGACATCTTGGTTCCAGTCGCTCGACAAGCCGTCGATTTTTCCGCCTCCTGCGATTTTCGGGATCGTCTGGACCGTGCTTTGGGTGCTGGTCGGATTTTCAGTCGCCATGATTGCAAGTGCATGGGGCGCGCGTGGACGCGGCGCTGCGCTGATTGCATTCGCGCTGCATTTCGTTGGCACGCTGGCGTGGACGCCGGTGTTTTTCGGAATGCAAGAGATGACGCTGGCGCTGTACGTGCTTGGCTATGCGGTGGTCAGCCTGATCGTGGTTATGGCGCTGTTCTGGCGGGTCCGGCGCGTGGCAGCGCTGTTATTGGTGCCGTATCTGCTGTGGGCGTGTTTCGCGGCGGCGCTGAATTACCAGTTCATCGCAGAGAACCCCGCAGCGGCAAGCGGTGAAGAACCTGCAGCGGCAGTGGAAATCACGCTTTAGCCAATCTGCGCAGCCTGTCTCAGGCGCAGAAACATTCTGGACAAAGCGCACCGGCTTCACCAAATAGCTTTCATGCAAAGCGAAAACCCGATCATCGCCGACTTCGTCAAAATTGCCAACAGCGCAGCAGGCACCATGGCCGGCATGACGCGCGAAGCCCGCGAAAGCGCGCGCGAACGCCTGAGAGAGGCGATGGGCGGCGTGGATTTCGTAAGCCGCGAAGAATTCGACACGGTAAAAGCGATGGCCCAGAAAGCACGCGAGCAAGCCGACGCGCTCGAAGCGAAAGTCGCCGAGCTTGAAGCGAAACTTTCCGCCAAATAACCACATTTGCTCTGACACGGGCACTGGGCGCGCGCGCTTCTTTATGCAATGCACTGAGCCTACCTGCGAAACGGTCGCCGGGGCCGAATGAACCTGACCGCGCCTGCATTGCTGGTCGCCAGCCGGGCGCACGGCGAAACGGCGGCGATCGCGCGCTTGCTCACCGAAGAATACGGACTGGTCGCGGGCTATGTCGCGGGCGGCAGGGGGCGGCAGCTGCGTCCGGTGATGATCCCCGGCAACCGGGTCGCATTGGAACTGCGCGCAAAATCGGCGAGCCAATTGCCCTTTGCCCGGCTGGAGCTGGAGGAAAGCCGAGGCCCCTGGATGACCGAGCCGCTGCCAGCGGCGGCGATCACATGGGCCTGCGCGCTTACGGCCAGCACGCTGCCGGAACGCAATCCTTATCCCTCGCTCTATCAGGCGCTTGACGGCCTGCTCAACGCGATCTGCCACGCGCCATCTGCGCGCGGCTGGCTGGCGGCGATGGTCGCGTATGAAGCGATGTTCTTGCGCGAGTTGGGATATGGCGGGGGCAAGCCTGATATGGACGATGATTTCCCCGCGCAGATCGAAGCTTTTCGCGCACTGCACAAACCCATCGCGCGTTACCTGCTTGCCGATGTGAAAAGCGATGTTATTGCCGCGCGCACCGCCTTGGGCGAACGGCTGGTGCGGATGCTGGAATAAGGGAAGCCTATGAAAATCGCAGTTCTGCCAGGGGACGGGATCGGCCCCGAAGTCACGCGGCAGGCGGTCATGGTGCTGGAGGCGCTCGACCTGCCCGGCCTGACACTGTTCGACGGCGACGTGGGCGGGATCGCTTACAAACGCCACGGCCATCCTCTGCCCGAAGAGACGCTGACGATGGCGCGCGAAGCGGACGCGGTGCTGTTTGGCGCGGTTGGCGATCCTGATTGCGACGGTCTGGAGCGTCATCTGCGCCCAGAACAGGCGATCCTGGGCCTGCGCAAAGAGCTTGATCTGTTTGCCAATCTGCGCCCGGCAAAGGTGTTTGCGGGAATGGAGCATCTCTCCCCGTTGAAGCCGGAGATCGCCCGCACGCTCGATATGATGATCGTGCGCGAGCTGACCGGCGATGTGTATTTCGGCGACAAGGGTGAACGAAAAGCCGCCGATGGCAGCCGCGAGGGGTGGGACATGATGTCCTATTGCGAAACAGAGGTCAGCCGCATCGCGCAGGTCGCATTTAGCACGGCGCGCGCAGGGAACGGCGAATTGTGCAGTGTCGACAAGGCCAACGTGCTTGAAACAAGCCAGGTCTGGCGCGACACCGTAATTGCCGCCGCCGCAGCTCAGCCCGACATTACGCTGAGCCACATGTATGTCGACAACGCGGCGATGCAGATCATTAGCAACCCTTCGCAATTCAGCGTCATCCTGACGGCCAATTTGTTCGGCGATATCCTGTCCGATCTTGCCAGCGCGGCGGTCGGATCAATCGGGCTTTTGCCGAGCGCATCTATGGGCGACCGGTCCACCGATCACGGTCTGTTCGGCCTGTACGAACCGATCCACGGCAGCGCGCCCGATATCGCCGGCCAGGGCAAGGCAAATCCGATGGCGACGATCCTGTCCGCCGCGATGATGCTGCGCCATTCTTTTGGCCGCGAAGCAGAGGCTGCCCGCATCGAAAACGCGGTGGAGAGCGCGCTGGCAGACGGTATTCGCGGCGGCGATCTGGGCGGGACACATGGCTGCGAGGAAATCGGCGCGGCTGTCCTCAAACGGCTCTGACCCTCGATCCCGCATGGCCCTTGAACTCGCCATAATCCTTCCGACTCTCAACGAGCGCGGCAATCTGGTGCCGCTGGTCGAGCGCATCGAACAGGCGTTGGGGCGCGATGGATGGGAAGTGCTGATCGTCGATGATGACAGCGCCGATGGAACCGCCGACGAGGGGCGCGATCTTGCCCGCGAAGACCGCCGGGTGCGCGTGATCCAGCGCATCGGCAGGCGCGGGCTATCGAGCGCCGCTATCGAAGGGTTCTGCGCCACCGCAGCGCCGTTTGTGGCGGTGATGGACGCAGACCACCAGCATGATCCCGCATTGCTCCCTGATATGTTGGCGAGCCTCAAAGCCGGTGAGGCCGATATTTGCGTCGCCAGCCGCTTCGCCGAAGGGGCAAGTCCTGAAGACTGGGACGCGCCGGAACGCGAGCGGCTTTCGGGCATGGCCAACCGCGTCGCGCGCGCCATTACCGGCGTCGAACTGACCGATCCGATGAGCGGATTTTTCATGTTGCCATCCAGCCGCGCACGCGCCCTTGCGCCCCGATTGTCGGGCATCGGGTTCAAGATATTGCTCGATCTGCTGGCGACTTCGGACGCGCCCATGCAGGTGAAGGAATTCCCGCTCAATTTTGCCGCCCGCCGCGAAGGGGAAAGTAAGCTGGACCGCGCAATTCTGTTCGATTTTCTCGCCGGGCTTTATGACAAGACGCTGGGCCGGGTGATCCCCACGCGCTTTGCGCTGTTCGGGACGGTCGGCGGGCTGGGCGTAATCGTGCATTATGCGGTGCTGGCAGTCCTGCTGGGCGGAATGACGGCGACATTCTGGAAAGCGCAATTGGGCGCGGTGCTGGTCGCGATGAGCTTTAACTTCTGGCTCAACAACTGGCTGACCTACCGCGACAAACGGCTGAAGGGCTGGGGCGCAGTTTTGGCAGGCTGGGCAGGGTTCTGCGCAACCTGCGCGGTGGGCGGTTTCGCCAATGTGGCCGTCGCGACGCTGCTGGAAAGTCAGGGACTGTTCTGGGCACTCGCGGCGCTGGCCGGTATCCTGATCGGATCGGTCTGGAATTATGCGCTATCGAGCCGGTTCGTCTGGGGCCGGTTTTAGCGCCACCCCTCAATCACCGCCCATTTGGCGAAGCTCATCGGGCCTTCCAGTTCGGCGGCGCTCAGGATCGGGAAGAACAGCGCGAACACCAGCGCCGATGCCGTTAGCGCCGTGTAGCTGACCCAGCGGTATCTTTGGCTGCTGTGAATATCCGACAGCGTCAGGGCGAGCGCGCCAAGCAGGAACATGCTCGGCAGCAGATAATGGTAATAGAATTGCACAGGCTTGGGCGCGATCAGCCACAGGCCTAACGTGACCGCGTACCCGATCACCATCGCCATCTTCGCGCAATTGCGTTGGTAAAGCCCGTTTACAAGGCACCATGCCAGCGCAGGCAGTCCGATCAGCATGGTGAGCGGATTACCGATTAGCAAGACACCGCGCTGCGCGCCGTCTGTAAATTCATACAGATACCAGATGCCGCGTGTGTTCAGCACCCATTGCGGCCAAGTGCTCATATAGGAATGCGGCGCAAGCACCTGTTGTTGCAGTGAAAGTATCTCCCGGTGCAATCCGATCAGGCCGAACTCCGTCAATGGAGACGCGTGAAATTGATCGCCCAGCCAGTATCCCGGCGCAAAGGTCAGGGCGTATACAATAAGCGGCACGGCCCCCAGCCAGACAAACGCCTCTGCCAGCGAAACGCCGGGCACAGGAATGCCCCGGGTGCTGGTGAACAGACGGCGGCGGCCTGCGGACAGCCGGGCGGCAAAGAATGTGATGCCAGGCACCATCGCCAGCGGCACGGCGTTCCATTTGGAGCCGAGCGCGCAGCCGATGGCGATCCCGGTAAGGGCCAGCCGCAAACGCCCGCGTTCCGGCTGGCGGATCGCGGCGGCAAATTGCCATGCGGCAATCGAAAGGAACGCCGCCATGAAGATATCGAGCATGGCGATGCGGGCATGGATGAAGAGATGGAAACCGGTCGCCAGCAAAATGCCAAAAGCGATCACGGCGAACCGGTCATGGCTGGCATGCCACATCGCTCGCATACACGCGCCCACCGCTGCTATTCCGGCGATGAGGGGGAATATCCGCCAGCCCAGCGGGTTGTCACCGAACAGGTAAATGCCCAGCGCCAGCAATTCCTTGCCCAGCAGCGGGTGTTCGCGATTGGTGTACGCACCGCCATCGCCCCAGATCGCGAGAATCTCGCGCGCGGCGGGCAGGTAATGCACCTCATCGAAATAGGGCGCAGAGGGGATCGCAAGGCGGATGGTCGCCAGCGATCCGAACAGCAGCGGCAGCGCGATACACCAAAGCCACGGATCGGCGGGATGATCTTTCGGGAGTGCAGCCTGATGCGCATTCCCGAGCGGTGTCGAAGCGGTGATGGCAGCGTCCGTCATATGGCACTGCCGCTTAGAAAAGGTGCCGCCATCCGGCAAGCGGGTTTACACGGCGGAAGTGCCCGCAAGTGTGCTCGTCCGGCTTTCGAGCCAGAACAATCGTGCGCACGTGGCGAGCAATCCAATGCTTGCCGTGGCGCCGACGAACAGGAACCACGGCGCCAAATTCATTCCAGCCGCGCGTGCACGCTGCGCGATCAGGAACAGTCCGATCACGACGCACATGACCAGATCCCACCACACCTGAAGCCCGGTTAGATTGTGGGTGTGATTGATGAAGAACATCATCACACCCTCCTGTGCGATCTGAACGGCGGTGAATGCGCCAAGACCGGCGGAAAGCATGGCAGCGAGGAACGCATTGCCGGTTGTTGGCTTGGCGAGCAATGTATAGGCAATTGCGATACCGCCGCATGCCAGCACAGCGAGGAAAGTGATTTGCAGGACGTTCATCGATCAGCTCCGGATATCGTTGTAGCGGTTGCTGCATTATCTGGTAGCGTATTGTAGCGTACGCTACAAGAGTGAAATGACGAGCTCCTCTCTCTCCCGGGAAACGTTGCTTCCAAGACTCGCCGCGCACGTCCTCGAGCATGGACTTGGCAGCGCGAGCCTTCGGCCTCTGGCCAAAGCTGCGGGGACGAGCGACCGGATGTTGATCTATCATTTCGGGAACAAGCAAAAGCTGATTGCAGGTTTGGTCGAATACATCGCCGGGGTTTATTCGGCCGCGCTTGAGATGGCTTTGGGTGACGGACGCGCGGCAACCCGGAAGGAGTGTTTCGAACGGATTCTGGCGCAGGGGAAACAGCCTGCGATGCAGCCCTTCATGGTACTCTGGTGGGAAATCGTGGCGGGTTCGGCGCGGGGCGTATCCGGCTATAAGGAAGCGGCCGAGCAGATGATGACCAAACAGCTAGCGTGGCTGGAGACCCAGATGCCCGAAGATGATCCTGATCCAGCTGGCGGCGCACGTTACCTGATGACCTTGTTAGAAGGCACATTAATGCTGGGCGTGGTCGGCCATGATCGCACGGCTAGCGAGGGTTTGGTTGCGAGCGGACTTTAACCGCTCTAACGCCGTTCTCATGAAAAAGACGACTGGAATGGACCGCGCCGCGACGCGCAAATGGCGCCCCGCCACGCAGGCTGTGCGCGGCGGCACGTGGCGCAGTGAACATGGCGAGACGAGCGAGGCGATGTTCCTCACCTCGGGCTACACTTACGACGATGCGCAAACTGTCGCAGACCGGTTTGCCGGCGATGCACAGGGCATGACGTATTCGCGGCTCCAGAACCCGACCGTTGCCATGCTGGAAGAGCGCATCGCACTGCTTGAAGGGGCAGAGGCATGCCGCACCCAGGCAAGCGGGATGGCGGCGATGACGGCGTCTTTGCTGTGCCAGCTTTCCGCCGGAGACCACTGCGTTGCCGCACGCGCAGCATTTGGTTCGTGCCGCTGGCTCGTCGATAATCTGCTGCCGCGTTTCGGGATCGAGACGACCGTGATCGACAGCGCCGACAATGCGCAGTGGGAAGCGGCAATCAGGCCGAACACCAAGGTTTTCTTTTTCGAAACTCCGGCAAACCCGACGCTGGATGTGGTTGATCTGAAATATGTTTGCGACCTTGCGAAAGCACACGGGATCACCACCGTGGTCGACAATGCGTTTGCCTCTCCGGTGCTGCAGCGCCCGATGGAATTCGGCGCAGATGTTGTCGCTTACAGCGCGACCAAGCTGATGGACGGGCAGGGCAGGGTGCTGGCCGGGGCGATTTGCGGCAGCGAGGAATGGATCACCGAAACGCTCATGCCATTCCAGCGCAACACCGGTCCGACGATCTCCCCTTTCAACGCCTGGGTCGTGCACAAGGGGCTGGAAACGCTCCGCCTGCGCGCGCACGAACAAAGCCGGAGCGCGGTGACTTTGGGCGAATTTCTGGAGCCGCGGATCGTGAAAGCGGGCGGCGAAATGCGCCATCCGGGCCTGCCGAGCCATCCCGCGCATCACATCGCGATCAAACAGATGGAAGCCACCGGGCCGATCTTTGCATTCGATGTAAAAACCCGCGCGCGTGCTTTTGCGATCCTCGACGCGATGGAACTGATCGATATCTCCAACAATATCGGCGATACGCGCAGCCTGATGTGCCATCCGGCCAGCACGACCCACGCCAATATGGGCGAGGGCGCGCGCGAGGCGATGGGCGTGACCGAGGGGCTGCTGCGCATCAATGTCGGGCTGGAAGATATCGCCGATCTGACCGAAGATATGGACCGGTCCTTGTCCGCAGCAGGGCTTTAAACGCAAAAAGCCGGGTCACCCCGTATGAGGACGAACCCGGCTTCATGCACATTGACCCCGCCCTGTGCGTTATTCTCTTGGGGCCGTTTGGAACGACTATTGAGGGGCCACCCTCGTCGAAATACCGAACGCGCGGAAAACACTCTGCGTTCGTGGACAATGCAGGGTATCGCGCAGTCTTCCTAACGGAACGCGTTCAATCGCGGGTAACGCCCTTTTAACCGTGATTTTGGCCGCTCATGGCCTGCGGGTTGTGCAATGCAGCATTGACCTATAAAGCGCCAAGCTCTGTTGCAGGGCGCGTCCTGCTTATATCCCGCCTGGTGCAATATGGCCTGTCGGGTGAATTCTGGAATTATGATTATGAAGACTGACCGCTCCTTTGCGGCCACGCTGCGGCGTGATTGGCTGGGCCAGCCAAAGGCAGATATTCTTGCAGGCATCGTGGTCGCGCTTGCGCTGATTCCGGAGGCTATCGGTTTTGCCCTTATCGCCGGGGTCGATCCAAGCGTGGGTCTCTATGCCTCGGTCGTCATTGCGATGGTCATTGCTTTGACAGGCGGGCGTCCGGGCATGATCTCTGCCGCGACGGCTGCGGTGGCGGTGGTCGTCATCCCGCTGGTGCGCGATTACGGGGTCGAATACCTGTTTGCCGCGACGATCCTGATGGGCATTTTCCAGGGCATCGCAGCGCTCCTGCGGCTCGATCTGCTGATGCAGTTTGTCAGTCGCAGCGTCATCACCGGCTTCGTCAACGCGCTCGCGATCCTGATTTTCATGGCGCAAATCCCCCAGCTTGATCCGCGCGTCGACGGGGTGAACCTTTACACTTACGTCATGGTCGCGGTTGGCCTTGGCGTGATCTATCTGCTGCCGCGCGTTACCAAAGCGGTGCCAAGCCCGCTGGTCGCGATTGTCCTGTTGACCGCTGCGGCGATGTATTGGGGCCTGCCAGTAAAGAATGTCGCGGGCGAGGGTGAACTGCCCGACGGCCTGCCATTTTTTGCGATCCCGAACGTGCCCTTCACGCTCGAAACACTGCAAATCATCGCGCCCTATTCGCTGACGATGGCGGCTGTGGGCTTGCTGGAAAGCCTGCTGACCGCGCAGATCGTGGACGACATGACCCACACTGAAAGCAACAAGCAACGCGAAAGCGGCGGTCAGGGCATCGCCAACATCGCAGCGGCCTTCTTTGGCGGCATGGGCGGCTGTGCGATGATCGGCCAGTCGGTCATCAATGTCGCATCGGGCGGACGCGGACGGCTTTCGACATTCACCGCCGGCGCGTTTCTGCTGTTCCTGCTCACCGTGCTTGGCCCATATGTTGGGCAAGTGCCGATGCCCGCGCTTGTCGCGGTGATGATCATGGTCTCGATCGGCACGTTCAGCTGGAATTCGATCCCCAATCTGCGCCGCCATCCACCAACCAGTTCGATGGTGATGATCGCGACTGTAATCGTCGTTGTCTGGACCCACGATCTGGCGCTTGGTGTGCTGGTCGGCGTGCTGCTGTCGGGCATCTTCTTTGCGAACAAGGTGCGCAACCTGTTCAGCGTGGAGCGTGTCCGCCGCCCGAACAGCTCCGTTTATGTCGTAACCGGCGAGATTTTCTTTGCCAGCGTCGACAAATTCCAGAACGCGCTCGGCCCGGAAAGCCAGTATGAGGACGCGGCGCACCACGTGGTGATCGACGTATCGAAAGCGCATTTCTGGGACATTTCGGCCATCGGCGCGCTGGAAAAAGCAGTCGAGCGGATGCGCCGCAACGGACGTCATACGCGCATCGTGGGCCTGAACGCGGCTAGCGCCGATCTGTTCGACAAATTCGCGCTGGAAGATCGCACCGGTCTCGAAATCGGCCTCGCGCCGCACTGATCCTTTTCGCGCGGTGAGGGCTTGCCAAGGCCGGCGGGTCATGCAAGCCACACGCTGTAAAAGCGTCCGCGCAAAGGGAGAGCAATCATGGCCAACCGCGTCGAGCTGGTTTTCGACTTCGTAAGTCCCAACGCATACCTCGTCTGGTGGCCTTTGCGCGACCTGATCCGCCGCACGGGCGCAGAGCTTGACGTGGTGCCGGTGTTCCTGGCCGGGATGCACCGGCTGACCGGCAATGCCCCGCCGATGATTCGGGACAAGGATGTGAAGGGCAAGGTTGCTTATTCGATGCTGGAAATGAACCGCTTCATCGCCAAACACGACCTTGGCAAATACAAGATGCACCCGCAATTCCCGTTCAATTCGATCCTGCTTCAGCGGATGCTGTTCGCCGCCGATCAGGACGGGCGCGGCGTTCAGTTTGCGGAGATGATGCTGCCTGCCATCTGGGAGCGGGGCGTCGATATTTCCGACCCCGACGCGCTGAGCAAGGAAATCGCGAACGCAGGCTTTGACGCAGACGACCTGTTCGCACGCGCGCAAACCGACGAGGTAAAACAAGGCCTCGTCGCCATGACCGACAGCGTGGTCGATCGCAGAGCATTCGGCATTCCCACCATGTTTGTCGGAAAAACCGGCGGCAATAGTGCAAATTACGAAATGTATTTCGGTAAAGAACGCCTCGACCAGATCGAAGAAGAGCTGATCAAAGGTTGACGCCGGGGCTTGGGCCGAAAAGGGCGATCTAGGATGGCCTGGCCTGCCCGAAAAAAAGTTCATAGGAAAAACAGGTTGCGATTAGGGGCCGGCTTTTTGGTCACAGCAAACGCGGCACCTGATCTGACTGGCTCGCGATAAAATACTGAGAAGATGAGGATTTTCTAGGCTGTTCGCGCGTTTCCGCAGCTGGCGCGTCATTCGCACAACCCCAAAAATATGCGCGATCTGCACCGAAATGCGGTGAAATGATCGAATACAGGGTGGATTAACCGGGCTGGTGCTCTTGTGACTGTCCGAAGAATTGTTACCTTGAGAATCGTATGAAAGAGCTGTTCCAACACGCTGCCGTCACCAACGGGGTCACCGTTCGGGTTGCTGTCAATTTCCTGCCGGAGCAATCGCATCCCGATGCGGGCAAGTGGTTCTGGGTGTATCATATCCGCATTGAAAACGGATCGCACGAACCGATCCAGCTTCAGACCCGGCACTGGCGCATCACCGACGCGCGCGGCATGGTCAACCATGTCGATGGCGAAGGTGTGGTGGGCGAACAGCCGATGCTGCAACCCGGTGAAAGCCACGATTATGTGAGCGGATGCCCGCTGACCACCGCGCACGGATCGATGGAGGGGTTCTACACCTTCCTGAAAGCCGACGGGTCGCCATTGGAAGTGCGCATCCCCTTCTTCCCGCTTGCCGCGCCCGAAACCGCCGAAGGCGGCCGGTAAGCTGCGAGTTCTGGCGAGGGCCGACTTGCGATAGCCGCGTTGCGCGCTAAAGCTTCCTGTGCATGAAACGCACCCACCTCCCCCTTAACGCCCTGCGCGTTTATGACGCGGCGGCGCGGCACCTGTCCTTCACCCGCGCGGCAGATGAGCTTGCCGTGACACCCGCAGCGGTGGGTCAGCAGATCCGCGCGCTGGAGGATCACCTTGGCGTGGTCCTGTTCCGCCGCACGAGCAAGGGGCTGGAGCTGACGCCGGAGGGCGAAGCGGGGCTTGATCCGCTGCGCGAGGGGTTCCTGCGGTTTGAAGAAAGTGTGCAGGCGATGCAGGCGGGTCAGTCCTCCGACCGGTATACCATTGCTGCACCGCGCGAATTCTACGCCGAATGGCTCGCCCCGCGCCTTGCGGTGTTTCAGGCCGATACGCCGGGCATCCTGTATAGCTTTGTCGCGAACGAGAACGCCGATTTTACCGAGGCGAACCTCGACCTTGCCATCCGCCTCACCGACGGACCCGGCGACCTTGAAGGCGTACAGCTGGCCCCGGCAGAGCGGATCACCGTCGCCGCGCCGCAGCACCGCGATGCGTGGATTGACTGGCCCGGCGCGGCTTTGCCTGATGGCGTGAAGCCGTGCATCAAAGCGGGCAGCGCGGGGCAGGCGCTGTCCAGCGCGCTCGCCGGGATGGGCCGCACGGTCCTGCCGCAGCCGCTGGTCGCAGGCGCGCTGGAAAGCGGCGCGCTGGTGGCGGAGGGCGATCCGCAGGAAAGCCGCCGCGCATACTGGCTCGTCGCGCCGACGCCGCAATGGCGCAGCAAAAAGGTGAAGAGTATCGTCGCTTTCCTAACCGAATAGCTGTGTTTGCGTGCGGCATTGGCCCCGCGTATCACTCTTCGCATGATCCCTGTTGCCACTCTCACGACCAAGCGTTTCACCTTGCGTCCGCTTAGGCGTGAGGATGCTGGCGCGCTGTTTCCCACCCTGTCGGACCCGGAGCAGTGCCGGTATCTCACACGTGAGGCGTTCGGTAGCGAGGCGGAGCTGTGGGACTGGCTCGCGGATGCCGACTGGCCGGGACGCACGTGGATTGCGCAAGACAGGGGGATTGCCGAGGATGCGGGCGGGATTGCAGGCCGTTTCGTCGCGGTTCCGGCGCATGAGGATGGCGTGATTGAGATCGGGTATATCGTCTGCGCGCACCGGCAGGGCGAGGGCGCGGCAAAGGAATGCGCCGCCGCGCTGATCGCGCACCTGTTTGCGCTGCCGGTGCCAGAGGGCGGGGCGCGCAAGATCACGGCCGAGGTTGACCCGCGCAACGCCGCATCCGTGCGCCTGTTAGAACGGCTCGGCTTCACGCGGGAGGCGCATTTTCGCGAGCACGAAACCACCCATATCGGCCTGTGCGACGCGTATGTTTATGGCCTGCTCAAACGCGAATACGCGGCCTAAGCGCCCAGCACGCGCGCCGCTGCCTCTTTCCCCGCCTGCTCCGCCTCCCACTCGCGCCGCCAGCGTTCGCGCAGGTCGGTCAGGAATTGCAGGTTCGCCGCACGGTTTTCCTCGCTGTTGCGCTCTTCATATTGCTCGGCTTTCCACTCGGCGTGCAGCTGTTTCTTGAGCGCCTCGTAGGCAGGATGGCCGGGGATGAGATCGCCGTTGCCGTACCGATGGGGAAGGCGGCCGCGCAGGAAGAACATCACCAGCGCCTCATTATGCCGGGTTTCGGTGCCGAGCACCTTGCCGGAGGAGACGACCATGCGCTCCTCGCCCTCGATAGCGCGGGTGAGGGCGCTCGCCTCCAGCCGCGAAACACCCCGGTCAATGGCCGCATCCCACGCACTGCGAAACCCCTCGGCACCGGGCCGTGCACGCAGTTTGTAGAGAGCCTCCATGCTCTTGCCGATATGCCGAGCAGCGGCGGTGACAATGCCGGTGGCGGCGAGATGCGCGATAAATTCGCGCTGGAGACCGGGGGTGATGGAGTTGCGCCGAGGCGCGGTGTGAGGGACCGGCGCAAAGTCGAGCAGCGGATCGGACGGCGAGGGCGGCTCGGCCGTGTAGGCGACCGCGGAGGTGGCTTGGCGGGGAGTGGCGCGGGTGGGGGTGAGCTTGGTCATTACTCGCGGGGTGTATGCAGGTTTTTGGCGAGTAGGAAAATTATGGCGTCATCTTTATTTATGCAGACGCGCTCTGGGAGGCCTTATGAACAAACGATTTTTGGATGTGATTTCTAACTTCGAGGACAAGCTCTCTCGATTGATGGCATGTGACCCAATGAAATTTGGAGAGCTTCCGCTCGATATGCCGAAGTGCGGGGTATATCTGTTCTCAGATGGTGATCGATCTCTTTATGTGGGGCGATCCAATCGCTTAAGAGAACGATATTTTTTGCACTGTTGTCCGGGATCACGTCAGAACCAGGCCTCGTTCGCGTATAAGCTTGCGCGCGAAGATCTCGGTATTGGCCCACCTTCTTATCTGCCAGGAAGCGGTCGTGCTGTGTTGGCCGCTTCGGAGGATTTTCAAGTGTCTTTCAACACAGCAAAAAAGAGAATTCGTACGATGAATTTCAGGTACGTCGCCGAAGAGGACCAGCCTCGCCAAGCTTTGCTAGAAGCGTACTGTGCTATTGCCTTGCGAACGCCTTATAATGATTTCGAGACCCACTGATTGGATCGCGGAGTACGACCTTGCCAGTGCCAATGGCGATTTAATGGCGGCTTGGAATAGTGCGAGTAGAGCGCGAGCCAGCGGGTTGGGCGTTTGAGGGCGAAACAAAAGTCTCAAGAGTCGTGGCTCAAGTATTGGGCCCCGGTGGCGCAGCACGGCGCGTAGCGCCGCAAGGCCGACCGGCCGCCCGCAGCGCCGAAGGCGCGAGGACATCGCGAGCGCGGATGCGCTTGCGGAAGACAAAAAACTCGCGGCGGCGTTCTCTGACGCTTGCAGTTGACACCACAACTGGCAGCGACCGGCGCATGCCTCTGCGGTAGGCACATTTGGAGAGTGGGCGCGAGTAGGAAAATCACATCAAAAGGAATTGCCGTTTGTCCGGTCATTTAACGACTGTTCGGATAATGTGGGTCTTTGTGACTTACCAAACCTATTCCGAACAAAGCGGTCTTGTTGCTCGTCTACCCCAACAACAAAATGTCGAGCAGATTGGACAGTTTGCTCATTGAACTTCCCGATCAGTATTCGAGGACTTTGGGAGAAAATCTTATCAAAATATTGTGACTGATTGCATCCGATTATTGCGAACTTTGGTGAAAGAGGGAATGCGACATGGCCTTCTGGTCCGGCCAGTCCATTGGTTCGAATTAAAGGGTCATCCGATAGCAGAAGTCTTCGGTCAGGCGCTTCCAATTTTACCCGTTTCCAATGCAAATTCGCTAGAAATGCGGCGATTTTCTCGCTGAAAACTACGCTTCTGAAAATATTGCTGAAATGGTCGAGATAGGCATCGGGCCCTTGTTGGGCTTCATAGTCTTCGACGGTCAACGGTTCGATTTCGCTTCGAGTGGTGTTGTAGGTGTCGCGGATTTCAGCGCGAACTTCCTCAAAAAGCATCTTCGAAAGTTGTCGCATTGCCGCGATGCCTGCGGGACTTCGATGCATTAGTGTAAGTAGAAATACGGCGAGGGTTTCCGTCTCTCTTTTTGAAAGTATCGGGTTTGGCGAATTTTTCAGCTTTGTAAATAAATCAGAGGCGTGTTGATCAATACGTTTGAATAGCAGTGTTTCGAAGTCCAGAGTTTTCTTATCCATCGCGGGGAAGTCATATAATCGTTCCTCCCAACCAATCGCTGCGGGGTGTTTTCGATGTGATGCGATAACTCCGGGGAACGGACTTGTATATCTTTGAGCCATGCCATCATTGCCTGCCCAATTTTTCGTCCAAAACTGTGGGATAAAATGATGTTTACGGGGTGTCTGCAATTGTGGACTTCCGGGATGCGTTCTCGCTCAGATGAACTATTGTCGTCCTAGTTGATTATTCGACTTGGCGCCGTCTGCCAATCTCGCATAGCGAAAAACGCGATAATACTTTGAGGTTAATCATGGACTTGGAAAATTTCTCTACATTCGGCGGACGGGAATGTGGCGAATGCAGTATGTGCTGCAAGCTAATGGCTATCTCAGAATTGAAGAAACCTGCTGGCATCTGGTGCCAACACGTTATCAAACGAAAAGGATGTGGAATCTACGACAGCAGGCCGCCATCCTGTGCTGTATTTGAGTGCGGGTACCTGCGCTGGCCAATTGCCGGAGATCATTGGCGTCCTTCGAAATGCAAAATGGTTATAGTGATGGAAGATGAAAGCCGAATGGCGGTGCACGTGGATCCGGATACGCCAAACGTCTGGCGAATTGAGCCGTACTATTCGGACCTGATGTCTTGGGCGCGCGAAGCTTTCAAACACGACCAGCAATTGGTCGTTTCAATCGCACGCCGTATGTTCGCTTTTCTACCGGATGGTGAAGTTGATCTGGGATATGTTGCTGAAGACGAAATCGTCTTTACTGGTATGCGTAAAGATGGAACATATTTGGCGACGAAGCTAAAAGCCAATGATCCCAGAGTTCAGGGCATCGAATATGGAAAGCCCGTTAGCGCGAAACTCGAGCTTTGAGTTCCCGTTCCCCCACCACCCTTGACCAAAACCCAACACTCCCCTATTTGCGCCCATCCGAAGGCACTCTTACGAGTCCCTTCGGACAATAGAGCTGAACATTGCCGGTCCTGTCCCGCAGATCTTGCTCATACGAGTAAGGCCTTTTCTATTGGGGCGATCCTCTAACGGGGAACGCTTAGTGGGGCATCCGTCAAAGTAACCCGGTGGCCGAAGGGCCGATATGGGTGGAGCGTTTCAGCTTGGTCAGGCGGCCTTACGCGCCTCTGCATTTATGCGGGGCAGGCGAGGGCGGTTTTTCCAAGCTTCGTTTCACACACATCAGCCCTCAGTTGTCACCTTCATTTCGATCCCTTCAGGGAAAGTGGGAACCGGTTTGGCCTCTGGCCTTCTCCGAATTCCCGCCCGGAAGGGTCGATAACAACGGTGAAGAGAAAGACTCATATGCCGACGATCAACCAGCTGGTCCGCAAGGGCCGCACTCCGCAGAAGGCCAAGTCCAAGGTCCCTGCTATGGAAGCGAACCCGCAGAAACGCGGCGTTTGCACCCGCGTCTATACCACGACGCCTAAAAAGCCGAACTCCGCGCTGCGTAAGGTTGCCAAGGTGCGCCTGACGAACAGCCGCGAAGTTATCTCCTACATCCCGGGCGAAGGCCACAACCTGCAGGAGCACTCCGTTGTGCTCATCCGCGGCGGCCGTGTTCGCGATCTTCCCGGTGTTCGTTACCACGTCCTTCGCGGCGTGCTCGATACGCAGGGTGTCAAGGACCGCAAGCAGTCCCGCTCGAAGTACGGCGCCAAGCGTCCGAAGTAAGGTTTAGGCGCTGATCTGGACCGTTCCCCCACCCGGCTACCCCTGCGAAGGTAGAATTTGGGTGGCCGGGTGGGGGAGCGGGCCGGAGCAGCAAGGTGGGCGCGGATGCGCACACCGCCTCCGAAGGAGTTAAGAATTATGTCACGTCGTCGTAGGCCCGAAAAGCGGGTTATCCTTCCCGATCCCAAGTTTGGTGATCAGGTACTTTCGAAGTTCATGAACAACCTGATGCTCGACGGTAAGAAAGCCGTTGCAGAAGGCATCGTGTACACCGCTCTTGAAACGGTCGAGACAAAGGCGAAAGCCGATCCGGTCCAGCTGTTCCATGACGCGCTGAGCAATGTTGCCCCGCAGGTCGAAGTGCGCAGCCGCCGGGTTGGCGGTGCAACGTACCAGGTGCCGGTCGAGGTTCGCCCAGAGCGTGCCCAGGCTCTTGCCATCCGCTGGTTGATCGGTGCCGCTCGCGGTCGCCCTGAAACCACCATGTCGGCGCGCCTTTCGGGTGAGCTGATGGATGCGGCCAACAATCGCGGCAACGCTGTGAAGAAACGCGAAGACACGCACCGCATGGCGGATGCGAACCGCGCGTTCTCTCACTACCGCTGGTAAGAATTGTGGACGGCATGGGGGATGCGTCTTCCTGCCGTCACAATCGTCCCTATATGGGGGCCGAACCGCTAAGGGCGGTCCCCTTCAGACGTTAAGGAAACGAATATGGCCCGCGAGTATCCGCTGGAGCGTTATCGCAACATCGGCATCATGGCTCACATCGATGCCGGGAAGACCACAACTACCGAACGTATCCTCTACTACACCGGTAAATCCTACAAGATCGGCGAAGTGCATGATGGCGCTGCGACGATGGACTGGATGGAGCAGGAGCAGGAGCGCGGCATCACGATCACGTCCGCTGCGACGACGTGTTTCTGGAACCCCGAAGATCCGACAATGGATCCAAAGGGCGATCCAAAAGCGCTTCGCCAGACACCGGAGCACCGCATCAACATCATCGATACGCCGGGCCACGTTGACTTCACGATCGAAGTCGAGCGTTCGCTGCGCGTACTTGATGGCGCGGTTGCCTGTTTCGACGGTGTGGCCGGGGTCGAGCCTCAGTCCGAAACCGTTTGGCGCCAGGCTGATAAGTACAAAGTCCCAAGGATGTGCTTCATCAACAAGCTCGATCGTACCGGCGCAGACTTCAAGTACTGTGTGAACTCGATCATCGAGCGTCTCGGCGCGACACCTGCCGTCCTGTATTTGCCAATCGGCATTGAGGGCAGCCTGTCGGGTCTTGTTGACTTGGTCAATCAGCGTTCGATCAGCTGGAAGAATGAAGATCTGGGCGCCGAGTACGTCTACGGCGATATCCCTGCCGACATGGTCGACGAAGCGGCCGAGTATCGTGAAAAGCTCATCGAACTTGCCGTTGAGCAGGATGACGATGTGATGGAGGCATACCTTGAAGGTAACGAGCCAGACACTGTCACGTTGAAAGGCTTGATCCGCAAGGGTACGCTCAACCAGAGCTTCGTTCCCGTGCTGTGCGGCTCCGCATTTAAAAACAAGGGCGTTCAGCCTTTGCTCGACGCGGTTGTCGATTACATGCCGAGCCCGCTCGACGTGGAGGCGATTAAAGGCGTTCTGCCAGATTCCGACGAGGAAGATTCGCGCGCATCATCCGATGATGTGCCATTTGCGGCGCTTGCGTTTAAAGTCATGAACGATCCGTTCGTCGGCTCGCTCACCTTTACACGTGTCTATTCCGGCCACCTTACCAAGGGCACTGTGCTCAACTCGGTAAAGGGCAAGAAGGAAAAGATCGGCCGTATCCTCGAAATGCACTCGAATGATCGTAAGGACATCGAAGAAGCATGGGCCGGCGATATTGTTGCATTGGCAGGCATGAAGGCGACCACCACCGGTGATACGCTTTGTGATCCAGCCAATCCGATCGTTCTTGAACGGATGGAATTCCCGGATCCCGTGATCGAGCTTTCGGTTGAGCCGAAGACTAAAGCTGACCAGGAAAAGATGGGCGTTGCGCTCAATCGTCTTGCAGCCGAAGATCCGAGCTTCCGCGTGACAACTGACCACGAAAGCGGTCAGACGATCATTAAAGGCATGGGCGAACTTCACCTCGACATTCTGGTCGACCGGATGAAACGTGAGTTCAAGGTTGAAGCGAATGTTGGTGCGCCGCAGGTGGCTTACCGCGAATCGCTCGGCCGTGAAATCGCGGTTGATTACACCCACAAGAAACAGTCGGGTGGTACGGGCCAGTTTGCCCGCGCCAAAGCGACGTTTACTCCGGGTGAGCGCGGCCAGGGTATTGTCTTCGAAGACAGCATCAAGGGCGGTAATATTCCCAAGGAATATATCCCATCGCTTGAAAAGGGCATCCGTGAGCAAGCCGAAAGTGGCTATCTCATCGGCTTCCCGATCATCGATTTCACCATCCACCTGACAGACGGTGCATTCCACGATGTCGATTCGTCGACAGTGGCGTTCGAAATCTGTGGTAAAGGTGCGATGCGCGAAGCGGCCGAGCGCGGCGGTATCAAGCTGCTTGAGCCTGTTATGAAGGTTGAAGTGGTAACCCCGGAAGATTATCTGGGCGACGTTATCGGCGATCTCAACAGCCGCCGCGGTCAGATTCAGGGTACGGACAGCCGAGGCAACGCCCAAGCTGTTGAAGCAATGGTTCCGCTCGCAAACATGTTTGGTTACGTGAATGAGCTCCGCTCGTTCAGTCAGGGCCGTGCACAATACTCCATGCAGTTCTCGCACTACGATGAAGTGCCTGCGAGTGTTGCTCTCGAGGTTAAGGAGAAGCTTGCCTAAGCAGGCAAGTCAGTTTAGGGGCGGCGCCTTATTCAGCGGGCGCCGCCTTTCTCCCGCAGAAATATTCAATTCAAAACGAGGTTATTTGAAAAATGGCGAAGGAAAAATTTGAGCGGAACAAGCCGCACTGCAACATCGGCACCATCGGTCACGTTGACCATGGCAAGACCACGCTGACTGCAGCGATCACAAAGGTCATGGCCGAAGTTTACGGCGGTGCAGCTGTTGATTTCGCAAACATCGACAAGGCTCCAGAGGAGCGTGAGCGCGGGATCACCATTTCGACCGCACACGTCGAATACGAAACCGAAGCACGTCACTACGCACACGTCGACTGCCCGGGCCACGCCGACTATGTTAAGAACATGATCACCGGTGCTGCGCAGATGGACGGCGCTATCCTGGTTGTGAACGCTGCTGACGGCCCCATGCCGCAGACCCGCGAGCACATCCTGCTTGCCCGTCAGGTCGGTGTTCCGGCTCTTGTCGTTTACATGAACAAGGTCGATCAGGTCGATGACGAGGAAATCCTCGAACTCGTTGAACTCGAAGTTCGTGAACTGCTCAGCTCGTACGACTTTGATGGCGACAACATCGCCATCGTAAAGGGTTCGGCTCTGGCCGCTCTCGAAGGTCGCGATGACGAAATCGGCAAGAACTCCATCATTGAACTGATGAAGGCTGTTGATGAGCACATCCCGCAGCCGGATCGTCCGGTCGACAAGGACTTCCTGATGCCGATCGAAGACGTGTTCTCGATCTCGGGCCGCGGTACGGTTGTTACCGGCCGTGTCGAGACCGGCGTCGTGAACGTTGGCGACGAATGCGAAATCGTGGGTATCAAGGACACCACCAAGACGACCGTTACCGGCGTTGAAATGTTCCGTAAGCTGCTTGATCGCGGCGAAGCTGGTGACAACATCGGTGCCCTGATCCGCGGCGTTGGCCGTGAAGATGTCGAACGTGGCCAGGTCCTCGCGAAGCCCGGTTCGGTTAACCCGCACACCGAGTTCAGCGCAGAAGTCTACGTCCTGTCCAAGGACGAGGGCGGCCGTCACACGCCATTCTTCGCCAACTACCGTCCTCAGTTCTACTTCCGTACGACTGACGTGACCGGCGAAGTGATCCTTCCCGAAGGCACCGAAATGGTGATGCCGGGCGACAACGTGACCATCAACGTCAAGCTGATCGCACCGATCGCCATGGACGAGGGTCTGCGTTTCGCTATCCGCGAAGGCGGCCGTACCGTTGGTTCGGGCGTGGTCGCAACGATCACCAAGTAAGTTGGTTGCTCCCTTTGGGGGCATGCAAATTAGGGGGCCGGTTCTCACAAGGGAGCCGGCCCCCAATTTATGTAAGCTGTGTTTTTCCGAAGACGGGCAGGGCAGCTCACGCATAGTGCGCAGATTTCGTGGCTTTCGGGGTTGCCAGAATCCCGCTGCTTACGTATAGGCGCGCTCAAGCCAACCGAGATTCGTCTCAGTTGCAACGAAATTCATGGGGCCTCCCGTTCCGGGTAACCGGGTAAACAGGGCGGGCCTTTTATTTTTGGGAGCGGGCCCCTTCTTCGGTTGGGGGCGTTCCTTGGCTCTTTCGCATCGGTATAGGTAATGGAAGCACAGAATATCCGTATTCGCCTTAAGGCGTTCGACCACCGCGTTCTCGACCAGGCAACTGGCGAGATTGCAGACACAGCACGTCGTACGGGTGCTCTTATTCGTGGCCCCATTCCCATGCCGACGCGTATCGAAAAGTTCACCGTGAACCGCGGCCCGCACATCGACAAAAAGTCGCGCGAGCAGTTCGAGGTACGCACTTACAAGCGGTTGCTCGACATCGTGCAGCCCAACGCCCAGACCGTCGATGCGCTGATGAAGCTCGATCTGGCTGCTGGCGTCAACGTCGAGATCAAGCTCGCGTAAGCTGTGATCCGATCGGTCCTTCTGGATGGACCTTAAACCGGCCAGAGATTTTGGGGCTCCAACGGCCCCGCTGATCTTCCCTCACGATGAGGGTGTATCGGCAAGACATTGGGATACCGCCGGTTTTAACCGGGCTGCGTCCCCCGTCTAGCCAAGCTGCACAAACGGTGCAGGGCGGCACTCAGCCCGGACGGGGCGAAGCATCACAATTTGGGCTGGCAAGCACTTGGGGATGGTCCCTTTGTGCCTCTGTGTAGGAGTGAAGACGATGCGCACTGGCGTGATCGCGAAAAAGGTAGGGATGACCCGCCTCTTCCAAGAGGACGGACGGCACGTGCCCGTAACCGTGCTCGCCCTGGAAGATTGCCAGGTCGTTTCCCACCGCACCGCAGAGCAGGATGGCTACTTTGCCGTTCAGCTTGGTGCTGGCGAAGCAAAACAGAAAAACGTGGCAAAGCCACAGCGCGAACATTTCGCGAAGGCTGACGTAGGCTTGAAAAAGCGCGTTGCCGAATTCCGTGTCGAAAACGAAGAAGGGCTTCCGCCTGTTGGTGCGCTGATCAGCGCAGACCACTTCGTTGCCGGCCAAAAGGTCGACATCACCGGCCACACGCAGGGTAAAGGCTTTGCCGGCGCCATGAAGCGTTGGGGTTTTGGTGGTCTTCGTGCAACGCACGGTGTTTCGATCTCTCACCGTTCGCACGGTTCGACGGGTAACCGTCAGGATCCGGGCCGCGTGTTCAAGGGTAAGAAGATGGCCGGTCACATGGGTGATCGCCAGCGTACCCAGCAGAACCTCGAAGTGGTGCGTACCGATGCAGACCGCGGTCTTATCTTCGTGAAGGGTTCGGTCCCTGGTTCGAAGAATGGCTGGCTGATGGTCCGCGACGCTGTGAAAATTTCCGCAGCCGACGATCTGCCGTTTCCGGCAGCAATCATCGACACCGCCGCCCCTCAGGCCGAGGCAGAAGCTCCCGCAGCGGAAGCGCCTGCAGCCGAGGAAACCACCTCTAATGAAAATGGGGAGGGCTGATCCATGAAGGTGAAGGTCCAGAAAATCGACGGCAAGGCGTCGGGCGACATCGAGCTTAACGATGCTGTGTTCGGCGTAGAGCCGCGCGCTGACATCCTGCACCGGGTTGTAACCTGGCAGCTTGAAAACCGCCGGGCGACTGCACGTCCAACCCGCGAGCGCAGCGATGTTGCTCGTACCGGCAAGAAGCACGGCCCGCAAAAGGGTTCGGGCGGCGCTCGTCACGGCGATCGCGGCGCTCCGATCTTTATCGGTGGTGGTAAAGCTCACGGCGCGCGCAAGCGTGACTTCGAGCAGTCGCTGAACAAGAAGATCCGTGCTCTCGGCCTGAAAATGGCGCTTTCGAGCAAGGCAAAAGAGGGCATCGTTGTTCTCGACAGCCTGACCTTGAAAGAAGCGAAGACGCAAACGCTCAAAGGCCACCTCGCCAAGCACGGTTTTGCCGGCAAGGTTCTGGTGATCGACGGCGAAAGCGTTGACGACGGTTTCAAGAAGGCTGCGGGCAACCTTCCGGGCGTGAACGTGCTCCCGGCAGCAGGTGCCAACGTCTACGACATTCTCAATCACGATACGCTGGTCCTGACCAAGGACGCGGTCGAAAAGCTGGAGGCGCGCTTCAATGGCTAAAAAGCAAGACATCGATGCGCGTCACTACGACGTGATTTTGGCTCCGCACATTACCGAGAAGTCGACTATCGCTTCCGAGAATAATGCGGTGGTTTTCAAGGTGGCGAATGATGCGACCAAGCCGCAGATCAAAGAAGCGGTTGAAGCGATCTACGAAAAGAAGGTCGTTTCGGTGAACACCATTCTCACCAAGGGCAAGACGAAGCGCTGGCGCGGTAAGCCGTACAAGCGTTCGGACTTTAAAAAGGCTGTCGTGAAACTCGCCGAAGGCGAAATGATCGACATCACCAGCGGTATCTGAGGCGGAACATGGCACTCAAGAACTATAAACCAACGAGCCCCGCGCGCCGCGGTCTCATCCTGGTCGACAAATCCGGTCTCCATAAAGGTGGTCCGGTCAAGTCGCTCACAGAGGGCAAGCGCAAAACCGGTGGCCGGAACAACAAAGGTCATGTCACCTCGCGTGGCATCGCCGGCGGTCACAAGCAGAAGTACCGCTTCATCGACTTCAAACGTCGGAAGTGGGATGTTCCTGCAACCGTCGAGCGGATCGAGTATGACCCGAACCGTACCGCTTTCATCGCGCTTCTGAAGTACGAAGACGGTGAATTGGCCTACATCCTCTGCCCGCAGCGTCTCGCTGTTGGTGACAGTGTTGTGGCCGGTGAAAAGGTCGATACGAAGCCGGGCAATGCCATGCTTCTTGGCCAGATGCCGGTCGGGACCATTTGTCACAACGTGGAGATGAAGCCGGGCAAGGGCGGTCAGATCGCTCGCAGCGCAGGCACCTATGTCCAGCTCGTCGGCCGTGACCGCGGTATGGTAATCGTTCGTCTGAATTCGGGCGAGCAGCGTTACCTTCGTGCCGATTGCATGGGCAGCGTTGGCGCGGTTTCGAACCCCGACAACCAGAACCAGAATTTCGGCAAGGCCGGTCGCACCCGTTGGAAGGGCCGCCGCCCTCTCACACGCGGTGTTGCAAAGAACCCGGTCGATCACCCGCATGGTGGTGGTGAAGGCCGTACATCAGGTGGCCGTCATCCGGTTACCCCGTGGGGCAAGCCTACCAAGGGTGCCCGCACTCGTAAGAACAAGCAGACGGACAAGATGATTATCCGTTCGCGTCACGCGAAGAAGAAGAGGTAACCGACATGGCACGTTCCGTATGGAAAGGTCCGTTTGTCGAACTCAGCCTGCTTAAAAAGGCAGAGGACGCACAGGAAGCCAGTAACAGCAAACCGATCAAGACCTGGTCGCGCCGCTCTACTATCCTGCCGCAGTTCGTTGGGCTGACCTTCAACGTTTATAACGGACACAAATTCATCCCCGTCTCTGTTTCGGAAGAAATGGTCGGTCACAAGCTCGGTGAATTCGCGCCTACGCGCACGTTCCCCGGTCACGCTGCCGACAAGAAGGGCAAGCGCTAATGAGCAAGGCAAAATCACCACGCCGCGTAGCGGACAATGAGGCGCTGGCTGTTGGCACGCAAATTCGCGGGTCGGCACAAAAGCTCAACCTCGTTGCCCAGCTTATTCGCGGCAAGAAAGCGGAAGAGGCTCTGAACATCCTCTCCTTTTCCAAGAAGGCTATGGCCAGAGATGCGAGCAAGGTTCTCGCATCGGCGATCGCCAACGCGGAAAACAACCATGATCTCGACGTCGACGCACTGGTCGTTGCCGAGGCTTCGGTCGGTAAGGCGATTACCATGAAGCGGTTTCACACACGTGGCCGTGGTAAGTCGACCCGTATCCTGAAGCCGTTCAGCAAGCTGCGCATCGTGGTTCGCGAGCAGGAAGAGGAAGAGGCGTAAGATGGGCCAGAAGAGCAATCCGATCGGTCTGCGCCTGCAGATCAACCGTACCTGGGACAGCCGCTGGTACGCCGAAGGGCGTAACTATGCCTCGCTGCTCAGCGAAGACATCAAGATCCGCAAGTACATCGTCGAGAACCTGACACAGGCAGCGATCTCTAAGGTTGTGATTGAGCGTCCGGCAAAACTTTGCCGCATCTCGATCTATGCGGCTCGCCCCGGCGTCATCATCGGCAAGAAGGGTGCAGACATTGAAAAGCTGCGCCAGAAGCTTGCGACGATGACCGACAGCGAAGTCAAGCTGAACATCGTCGAAATCCGCAAGCCGGAAATCGACGCGAAGCTTGTCGCTCAGGGTATCGCTGACCAGCTGGTTCGCCGCGTGGCTTTCCGCCGCGCAATGAAGCGCGCCATGCAGTCGGCCATGCGTCTTGGTGCAGAAGGCATCAAGATTGTATGCGGTGGCCGTCTTGGCGGCGCCGAAATCGCCCGTGTCGAGCAGTATCGTGAGGGCCGCGTGCCGCTTCACACACTGCGCGCCAATATTGATTATGCCGAAACCGAAGCGTTGACTGCGTATGGCATCATCGGGATCAAAGTATGGGTCTTCAAGGGCGAGATCCTCGCTCATGATCCGACCGCACAGGATCGTCTGATGATGGAATCGCAGACCTCCGGCGTTCGTCCGGCTCGCTGATTGCAGGATTAGGAAAAAGCCATGCTGCAACCGAAGAAAACAAAGTACCGCAAGGCCTTCAAGGGCCGGATCAAAGGCGAAGCAAAGGGCGGCACCACGCTGAACTTTGGCTCCTATGGTCTGAAAGCTCTTGAACCTGAGCGGATCACCGCACGCCAGATCGAAGCGGCTCGCCGCGCGATCACGCGTCACATGAAGCGTCAGGGTCGTCTCTGGATCCGCGTATTCCCGGACGTGCCGGTTTCGAAGAAGCCAGCTGAAGTTCGTCAGGGTAAGGGTAAAGGCTCGGTTGAATACTGGGCTGCCCGCGTGAAGCCAGGCCGCATTCTGTTTGAACTCGACGGTGTGTCGGGTCCAATCGCTGCTGCCGCTTTCGAGCGCGCTGCGATGAAGCTTCCGATTAAGACCAAAGTTGTTGCCCGCCTGGGTGACACCAGCCACCTGGGAGGCGAATGATGGCCGATATCGAAGATCTTCGCACGAAGACCGACGATCAGCTCACCAACGAGCTGACCGAGCTTAAGCGCGAGCAGTACAACCTGCGCTTCCAGTCTGCGACGAACCAGTTGGAAAAGCCTTCGCGTATCCGCGAAGTGCGCCGCAACATCGCGCAGATCAAAACGCTGCAAAACGAGCGCGCCGCGAAAGCGGCCGCTGAAAAGGCGTAAGGAGTAGACAATGCCGAAACGTATCCTCGTCGGGACTGTCACCTCCGACAAAACCGATAAGACCGTGACCGTGCTGGTCGAACGCAAGGTGAAGCACCCGCTTTACGGGAAAATCATTCGCCGTTCGAAGAAGTATCACGCGCACGACGAAGCCAATGAATACACCATTGGCGACATCGTCCGGATCGAAGAGACCAAACCGATCTCCAAGACCAAGACCTGGGCTGTAAAAGACCGGGTTGTATCGGGCGGTACACAAGCAATCGAAGCTGATCTCGATGTCGAGGCAGCCGGTAACTAATTGACGTAGGAACTCCCGGGCGGGCTGTTTGCCTTAGGCCAGCAGCAAGTCCCGGAAAGCCAAGAGAAGGAACGGATCAATGATCCAGATGCAATCCAATCTCGACGTCGCGGACAACAGCGGCGCAAAGCGCGTCCAGTGCATTAAAGTGCTGGGCGGGTCTAAGCGCCGGTTTGCCTCCGTTGGCGACGTGATCGTGGTTTCCGTCAAGGAAGCCCAACCGCGCGCAAAGGTCAAAAAAGGCGACGTACACCGCGCCGTGATCGTTCGCACCAAGAAGGACGTTCGTCGTCCCGATGGCAGCGTGATCCGCTTTGACAGCAACGCAGCGGTCCTCGTGAACAAGAGCGAAGAGCCAATTGGCACGCGTATCTTTGGCCCGGTCGTGCGCGAACTGCGCGGCCGCGGTTTCATGAAGATCATCTCGCTCGCGCCGGAGGTGCTCTAAAATGGGTGCTGCAAAGATCAAGAAGGGCGACAACGTCGTCGTGCTTTCGGGCAAGGATAAGGGCCGCACCGGCACTGTCCAACAGGTCATGCCGAAAGACGGCAAGATCGTAGTCGAAGGCATCAACGTCGTCGCACGTCACCGTAAGCCGAGCCAGCAGAACCCGCAGGGCGGGATCGACCGGTTCCCGGCACCTATGAACATCTCGAAGGTGGCTGTTGCCGACCCAAAAGATGGCTCGCCCACCCGCGTCCGTTTCGAAGAGAAGGATGGCAAGAAGGTGCGCGTTGCAGTCAAGAGTGGGGAGACTATCGATGGTTGATTACACTCCGCGCATGAAGTCGCAGTATGACGAGAAAATCGTCAAAGCGATGACCGAGAAGTTCGGCTACAAGAACCGTCTCGAAGTTCCGCGTCTCGAAAAGATCACGCTCAACATGGGTGTGGGCGAAGCGAGCCAGGACAAGAAGAAGGTCCAGATCGCAGCCGAGGAAATGGCTCTGATCGCTGGTCAGAAGCCGGTTATCACCAAGGCGAAAAAGTCGATCGCACAGTTTAAGCTGCGCGAAGGCATGCCGATCGGTTGCAAGGTTACCCTGCGCCGTGAGCGCATGTACGAATTTGTCGACCGGCTCGTGACTATTGCAATGCCTCGCATCCGTGACTTCAGGGGTCTGAACCCCAAGTCGTTCGATGGTCGCGGCAATTATGCAATGGGTCTCAAGGAACAGATCGTGTTCCCCGAGATCAGCTACGACAAGATCGAAAAAGTTCGCGGCATGGACATTATTGTGACCACCACGGCGAACACCGATGAAGAGGCGCGCGAATTGCTCCGTCTCTTCGGCTTCCCCTTCCAGGGCGATGCCAACAGTGAACAGAAGGAAGCGGCGTGAGCCGTTTCCCGGTACAAACGACAAGCAAGAGAGCTTAAGTCCAATGGCGAAACTGAGTTCCGTTAACAAAAACGAGCGTCGCAAGAAGCTCGTCAAGCAGTACGCAGCGAAATACGAAAAGCTTAAGGCAATCGCGAATGACGAAAGCCTTGATGAGAGCGAGCGTTTGATCGCGCGCCTCAAGATGGCTGAGATACCGCGTAATGCGAACCCTACCCGAGTGCGCAATCGCTGCGCCACCACCGGCCGCCCGCGCGGCTATTACCGCAAGTTCGGTATCAACCGTATCGAACTTCGTAACCTCGGCAATAAAGGTCTGATCCCAGGCCTGACAAAGTCGAGCTGGTGAGGATCTGACGAATGGCTATGACCGATCCACTGGGTGACATGCTCACCCGTATCCGCAACGGACAGCAGGCTAAGAAGGATTCCGTCCTTTCGCCAGCTTCCAAACTGCGTGCAAACGTGCTCGAAGTTCTGACGCGCGAAGGCTACATCCGTGGCTACAGCGAAGACGAAACCGGCAAGCACCCTGCGCTGCGGATCGAACTGAAATATTTCGAAGGCGAACCTGCGATCAAGCATGTTAGCCGCATCTCCAAGCCGGGCCGCCGCGTCTATTCGGGTTCGAAAGAACTTCCGATCGTTCGCAACGGCCTTGGCATCACCATCGTCTCGACCCCTCGCGGCGTGCTTTCGGACAACGAAGCGCGTGAAGGCAATGTCGGCGGCGAAGTGCTTGCGGAGGTCTTCTGATGAGCCGCATTGGTAAAAAAGCGGTCGCGATCCCCAATGGGGTTACGGCCAATATCGACAACGGCACGCTTAGTGTGAAGGGGCCGAAAGGCACCCTGACCATGGGTCTTTCCGATCTTATCGATTATAAAATCGAGGGCGACGAGATTCAGGTCAACCCGGCCAATGATAGCAAGCAGGCGCGGTCCTTCTGGGGCATGCAGCGCACGCTGGTTTCAAACCTGGTCGAAGGTGTCACCGATGGCTTTTCCAAGACGCTGGAAATTTCCGGTGTTGGTTACCGTGCAAAGGCGCAGGGCAAGACCCTGAAGCTGGAGCTGGGTTTCAGCCACGATGTCGATCTCGAGGTGCCTGAAGGTATCGAAGTCAAAACGCCCGATCAGACCACAGTCGAAATCTCCGGCACTGACAAGCAGGCCGTAGGCCAGTTTGCCGCCGAGATCCGTCGTTGGCGCAAGCCCGAGCCTTACAAGGGCAAGGGTATCAAGTATCGCGGCGAGTATGTCTTCCGCAAGGAAGGGAAGAAGAAGTAAGATGGCAAAGCTCTCTCTCTTTGAACGTCGCCGCCGCCGCGTCCGCACCGCTTTGCGTGCGCGCTCGGGTGACAAGCCGCGTCTGTCCGTGCACCGCACTGGCCGCCACATCTATGCGCAGATCATCAACGATGCCGAAGGCCGCACTGTGGCCGCCGCATCAACCCTTGGCGCGAAAGCGTCGGGTGCGAATATCAATGCCGCCTCCAAGGTGGGCAAGGATATCGCGGATGCTGCGAAGAAGGCCGGCGTGACAACCGTTGTGTTTGATCGCGGCGGGTTCCTGTTTCATGGCCGCGTTAAGGCGCTGGCCGATGCCGCTCGTGAAGGCGGGCTGGAGTTCTGATGATGGCTGACGACAAGAAAACTGAAGCACCCGCTGAAGAAGCGAAGACCGAAGAAGCAGCGCCTGCTGTGGAAGCGATCACCGAAACGCCTTCCGAAGCTGCCGACAACCAGTCGACTGCTGCTGAGCCTACCGCTCAACCGACAACTGCACCTGCTGCTGCACCGGCTGAAGAGCCCAGGCACCAAGGCCGGGGCGGACGCGGTCGCGGTGGCAACGACAATCGCGGCGGCGGTGGCCGAGGCCGCGGGCGCGGCGGACGTGATGGTGGCCGTGGCCGCCGCGAGGAAGAAGATGATGGCATCATCGAAAAGCTCGTTCACATCAACCGCGTCTCCAAGACGGTGAAGGGTGGTAAGCGTTTTGGCTTTGCTGCGCTCGTCGTTGTTGGCGATGGCCAGGGCCGTGTCGGCTTTGGCAAGGGTAAGGCCCGCGAAGTTCCCGAGGCGATTACCAAGGCAACAGCTGCGGCTCGCAAGAAGATGATCCGCGTTGCGCTGAAAGAAGGCCGCACGCTGCACCACGACGCAAATGGTCGTTTCGGTGCCGGCAAAGTGACCGTTCGTACAGCGCCTCCGGGTACCGGCATCATTGCCGGTGGTCCGATGCGTGCCGTTTTCGAAAGCCTCGGCGTTGCCGACGTTGTGACCAAGTCGGTCGGTTCGTCCAACCCGTACAACATGATCCGCGCCACTTTCGACGCGCTCGTCAACCAGACTTCACCAAAGTCGGTTGCCCAGCGCCGTGGTAAGAAAGTCGCTGACCTTCTGGGTCGCGGCGGCGCTGACAAGGCCGAGGCAGAAGCCGACGCCGCAGCAATCGCGGAGTAAGATCAATGGCTGCCAAGAAAACAGTGAAGATCAAACAGATCGGTTCGCCGATCCGTCGTCCAGAAAGCCAGCGCAAGATCCTGATCGGTCTTGGGCTGAACAAGATGCACAAGGTTGTGGAGCGTCAGGATACCCCTGAGGTTCGCGGCGCGATCGCAAAGATCCCGCATCTTGTCGAAGTGGTCGACTAGAAAAATTTGGAAGCCCCGCCCAGTGCGGGGTTTCTTTCCTATCAGCGCGAACAAAAGCGAAAGCGAGTGCAACATGAAACTCAATGACATCCGTGACAATGAAGGCGCCCGTAAAGGTCGCATGCGCGTGGGCCGTGGTATCGGCTCGGGCAAAGGCAAGACCTCGGGTCGTGGTCAGAAGGGCCAGAAGAGCCGTTCCGGCGTAGCGATCAAGGGCTTTGAAGGCGGCCAGATGCCGCTTCACATGCGCCTGCCAAAGCGCGGCTTCAACAACCCGTTCGGCAAGGATTATGCCGAAGTGAACATCGGTATGGTCCAGAAATGGATTGATGATAAAAAGATCGACGGCAAGAAAGACATCACTGAAGATGCTCTGCGCGCATCCGGTCTGGTTCGCGGCGGCAAGGACGGTGTCCGTCTGCTCGGCAAGGGCGAAATCAAAGCCAAGGTCAAATTCGTCGTAACCGGCGCGACCAAGGGTGCAGTTGCAGCCGTCGAGAAGGCTGGAGGCAGCGTCGAGGTGACCGCTCCGACCAACCTTGAAGTCAAGGCTGCGAAGGCCGAGGCCAAGGAAGCCAAGGCTGCTGGCAAGAAATAATACGACAAAAGCGAGGGCGGGGGGTTCGACAACGGGCCTCCCGCTCCCTATTTATCCGTTCTGAGCCGGGACGGGCCGGTGCAAGACCAGGATTGATCAAATACAATGGCATCACGCGCCGATAACATCGCGAGCAACATGAACCTTGGCAATTTTGCCAAAGCGACAGAGTTGCGCCAGCGCATCTGGTTCACCATCGGTGCGCTAATCGTTTTCCGTTTCCTGAGCTATGTGCCGCTGCCGGGTGTAAACCCATCGGCGCTGCAAGACTTGGCCGATCTGGGCCGGGGCGGAGTGCTGGACATGTTCAACATGTTCTCTGGCGGCAGCCTTGAGCGGATGAGCCTCATCGCGCTTGGCGTCATGCCCTATATTACGGCGTCGATTGTCGTGCAGATGGCCTCGGCACTGCACCCGACGCTCGCCGCGCTCAAGAAAGAGGGTGCGACGGGCCGGCAAAAGCTGAACCAGTATACCCGGTATGGCACGGTTTTCCTGTGCGCGATTCAGGGTTATTTTCTAGCAGTCGGACTTGAAAGTTTTGCCGGGCAGGAAGGCATCGCTGCTGTGGTCGAGCCGGGATACATGTTCCGCATCGGCGCAGTGATCAGCCTCATCGGCGGAACGATGTTCCTGCTGTGGCTGGGCGAGCAGATCACCTCGCGCGGGATCGGCAACGGCGTTTCGCTGATCATCATGGCCGGTATTGTTGCGCAGTTCCCAACCTTTGCGGCGAACCTGTTTGAGGGCGGCCGCACCGGATCGATCAGCCCTGCGATCATCATCGGGTTCATCATCATGGTGGTCGTGCTG
This sequence comes from Erythrobacter sp. MTPC3, assembly GCF_042854385.1. NCBI lineage: Bacteria > Pseudomonadati > Pseudomonadota > Alphaproteobacteria > Sphingomonadales > Erythrobacteraceae > Erythrobacter > Erythrobacter sp. MTPC3. The sequence goes on along the minus strand of NZ_BTGP01000008.1, from coordinate 151,499 downwards.
ATCCTGCTGATCTCTTATGTCGAGCGGGCGCAGCGTCGTTTGCTGGTGAAGTATCCGAAGCGCGCGACGCAAAATGGCATGATGCAGCAGGACAATTCCTACCTTCCGCTCAAGCTTAACACTGCCGGCGTTATTCCGCCGATCTTTGCCAGCTCGCTGCTGTTGCTGCCGCTAACTATTTCACAGTTCGCCGGTAACTCAGTCGATACGGACAGCACTTTCGGCGGTGTGATCGTGACGCTGAACCAGTATCTGGCGCATGGGCAGCCGATCTACATGACGCTGTATGGCCTCGGAATTATCTTTTTCACGTTCTTCTACACGGCGGTTGTCTTCAATCCTGAAGAGCGTGCGGACGACCTGAAAAAAGGCGGCGGGTTCATCCCAGGTATCCGTCCGGGCAAGCGTACTGCTGACTATCTCGAATATGTCCTGACCCGGATCACGGTCGTCGGCGCGATCTACCTCACGCTTGTCTGTGTCATCCCGGAATACATGATCGCACAAACCGGCATTCCGCTGTTTCTCGGCGGGACCAGCCTGCTGATCGTCGTTAACGTGACGGTCGACACGCTAAGCCAGATCCAGTCGCACCTGTTGGCGCACCAGTATGGCGATCTCATCAAGAAGGCTAAGTTGAAAGGCCGCATGCGATAACGCATGAACGGGGCAGACTGTATGAACGCGCAGGGGAGAGCCTGCGCCAAAATAGGGGTTCGTCGGTGAACATCATTCTTCTTGGCCCTCCCGGGGCGGGCAAGGGTACGCAAAGCGCAGGCCTGGTCGAACGGCACGGCATGTTGCAGCTATCCACTGGCGATATGCTTCGTGCAGCCGTGAAAGCAGAAACGCCTGTCGGCGTGAAAGCAAAAGCGGTCATGGATCGCGGAGAACTTGTCTCGGATGAAATCGTGTCTGAGTTGATCGACGCGAACCTCGCGGCAATGGACGCAGGCACAGGTGCGATTTTTGATGGGTATCCACGAACAGAGGCCCAGGCAGTCGATCTCGACGCGATCCTCGCCAAGCATGGCCGCACGCTCGACCATGTGATTGAGCTGGAAGTGAATGAAGACGCCCTGGTCGAACGGATCACCGGCCGTTTCTCGTGTGCCAAATGCGGCGCGCTTTATCACGACACAGCCAATCCACCGGCGAAAGAGGGCGTGTGCGACAGCTGCGGATCAACCGAGTTCAAGCGCAGGCCCGACGATAACGAGGAAACCGTGCGCACGCGCATGCAGGAATATCGTGCCAAGACCGCGCCGATTCTGCCCGGCTATGAAGCGCGCAGCATCGTAACCCGCGTTGATGGCATGGCCGGGATTGAAGACGTCGCGGCAGCAATCGACGGCATCCTTTCGTAAATCGGCTTTCGCTCGGAGCGCCAATCGCTTAGACCCCGCCTCCCAAAGGAGATCGGGTTATGCGTCATTCCATCATTGCTTTTGCCTGCGCCATCTCTGCGGCGGCTTCACCGGTGTCGGCTGAGGTGACCGAGCAGGGCGATGCCGGCTTTGTCACCCGTGATGAGGCGACGGTATCGGCCACTCCGAAACAGGTGTGGTTGGCGCTAATCTCACCCTCCGATTGGTGGAACGGGTCGCACACCTGGTCAGGCGATGCCGCCAATCTCACCCTCACGCCGCAGGCGGGAGGATGCTTTTGCGAACGCATCCCTGAAACCGACGATGGTGAGCAATTTACACTCGAAGGCAGCGTTGAGCATATGCGCGTCATTCAGGCCTATCCTGAATCGGCACTGCGGATGACAGGTGCGCTTGGTCCGCTGCAGAGCGAGCCTGTGAGCGGCATCCTTACGATTGCGATCAGCGCCGTCGATGAAGGCACGCGGATCGTTTGGGAATACAATGTCGGCGGCAAGATGCGTTACGATGTGCCGGTGATTTCCAAAGCGGTCGACGGTGTCATGACGGAGCAGCTGAATGGGCTCGCCGACATGCTTGGACGGATTGACGAGCCGAGCGACGCGGACGGTGAGGCAGAGAGCGAACCTGACGAAGAACCGGCGGAAGATACCGAAGAGGCCGCAGAAAACGACGATGCGGGGGAGGATACACCCCCGGCACCAAGCGTCGATGATGCTTTCGGCGATCTCAGCGACGAAGATTGATGGGGGCAGGCCAGCAGTTTGGCTATACACAGTTCCGGTTTTGACGCGCGCGCAGACACCCGATATTGAGTGGCTTGTAAACGAATTTGCCGGGACCATATCGGTCCTTGGTTGATTATGCGCGTGCGAGTGGTTGACTGTCTTGCAGAATCACCCTAAGCGCGCCCTTCATTCGACACGCCAAAATTGTACCCGGCGAATCACGTCCGGCAGGCAACGCCATTCAGCGCATGCCATCCGGACTTTTGCTATTTCAGGTTTTCGTACCTGATATCAGCAGGTTGGGGCGGCGGCGTGCAGGTGTTTGAGCGTTGAGATGGAGGCAGCGGCACGCCGTGTCGCAAACCTCTGTGGAGCATGGAGAATTAAGTGGCTCGTATTGCCGGGGTAAACATCCCCACAAATAAGCGTGTTATTATCGCGCTTACCTATATTCACGGAATTGGCCGCACCACGGCCGTTCGTATTGTTGACAAGCTTGGCATTGATCATTCCGCACGTGTGCAGGACCTGACTGATGAGGAAGTCCTGCGTGTCCGTGAAACCATCGATGAAGATTATTCGGTCGAGGGCGATCTTCGCCGTAGCACCGCAATGAACATCAAACGTTTGATGGACCTTCGCACGTATCGCGGCCTGCGTCACCGTAACGGCCTGCCCGTTCGCGGACAGCGCACGCACACCAACGCCCGCACCCGCAAGGGCAAGGCCAAGCCGATCGCCGGGAAGAAGAAGTAAGCTGAAGGTTTCGACCTAACGCTTTTCCCTTCACCCGCATTCAATAAGGAATACGAGAAATGGCACGCGAACCGGGCGGTAAAGTAAGACGCCGCGACAGGAAAAACATCACGAGCGGCGTTGCGCACATCAACGCCAGCTTCAACAACACCATGATCACCATCACCGATGCACAGGGCAATGCGATCAGCTGGTCCAGCGCCGGTAGCATGGGGTTCAAGGGCAGCCGTAAATCGACACCGTATGCAGCGCAGGTTGCTGCCGACGATGCCGGTAAGAAGGCCGCCGAACACGGTGTTCGCACTCTCGAAGTCGAAGTGAAAGGTCCGGGTTCGGGCCGTGAGAGCGCGCTGCGCGGTCTCGCCGCTGTAGGCTTCAACATCACGTCGATTCGCGATGTGACGCCGATCCCGCACAACGGGGTCCGTCCATCGAAGCGGCGCAGGGTCTAATCCATAGGCGTCTGATCCAAAGCTTTCCGGCAGCTGTTCTGGTTGCCGAGACCTGTATGGACCGGACGCGCTTTAAACGGCGCTCCGGTCCGCACACATTTCAAACCCGCTGCAAAGCGAATTAGGGGAAATCCATGTCCGTCAATACGAAGAACTGGCAGGAACTCAAGAAACCCAACACCCTCGATATCAAGGATAACGGTGACAAAGCGCGCAAGGCGACTTTCGTGGCCGAACCGCTTGAGCGTGGCTTTGGCCTGACGCTCGGCAATGCCCTGCGCCGCGTGCTTCTCAGCTCGCTTCAGGGTGCTGCGATCACTTCGATCAAGATCGAGAACGTGCTCCATGAATTCTCTTCGCTCGCCGGTGTGCGCGAAGACGTGACCGACATGGTCCTGAACGTGAAGCAGATCGCGCTCAAGATGGAAGGTGAGGGGCCAAAGCGCCTTCAGCTTTCCGTGACCGGGCCTGCCACCGTCAAGGCTGGCGACATTGCCGTTTCCGGCGACATCGAAGTGATGAACAAGGACCTCGTCCTGTGTCACCTCGATGAAGGCGCGACGCTGAACATGGAACTGACTGCCGACATCGGCAAAGGCTATTCGCCGGCGGTCAACAATCGTCCGGCCGATGCGCCAATTGGTCTGATCCCGGTCGACAGCCTGTATTCGCCTGTCCGCCAGGTGAGCTACAAGGTCGAGAATGCGCGTGTGGGCCAGGAACTGGACTACGACAAGCTTTCGCTGACCGTCGAAACCGATGGCACTGTCACTCCTGAAGACGCCGTGGCCTATGCTGCGCGTATCCTACAGGATCAGCTGACGCTGTTCGTCCACTTCGAAGACGGCATCCCGCAGCCGCAGTCGGCCATGATCGGTCAGGCAGCGACACCGCAGGAAGACGACGCCAACCAGCTCAACCGTTACCTTCTCAAGAAGGTCGACGAACTGGAGCTTTCGGTGCGTTCGGCAAACTGCCTCAAGAACGACAACATCATTTATATCGGCGATCTGGTCCAGAAGACCGAAGCCGAGATGCTGCGTACGCCGAACTTCGGCCGCAAGTCGCTCAACGAGATCAAGGAAGTGCTCTCCAGCATGGGTCTGCGCCTCGGCATGGACATTCCGGGCTGGCCGCCAGAGAACATCGAAGAAATGGCCAAGAAGCTCGAACAAGAGCTGCTTGGGTAACAATTCGTGCTAAGGCTTCTGAGGCAGGAGATCGGGGAGGGCCAAGTTAGCGCGTTACTTCGATTTCGCGATGACGAGTATGGCCGACCGGTCAAGATCGTTGCAGCCGATGAGCTCGGTATTGCCTACTTCCAAGGCGATGGCGGCATTACATTTATCAGATGGATCGACATAAAATCGATCGAACTGGTGAAAGACTGATTTGGCCAAGGCGGCGGGCCACTGGGATCTCCAGAAACCGTCGCCAGTACCGGGCTACCTGATACGGGCCCCTTACAAACGAAGGAAATACAATGCGTCACGGAATTTCACAGCGTAAGCTGTCGCGTAAATCGGGCCACCGTAAGGCCCTGTTTCGCAACATGGCTGCCGCTCTCATCAAGCACGAGCAGATCCACACCACGCTTCCCAAGGCGAAGGAACTGCGTCCATATGTCGAAAAGCTGGTCACGCTGGCAAAGCGCGGCGGTCTTTCGAACCGCCGCCTTGCTCAGGCGCGCCTGCTCGACGAAACCCAGCTTAAGAAGCTGTTCGACGTACTGGCCGAGCGTTACAGCGACCGTGATGGCGGCTACACCCGCATCACTAAAGCTGGCTATCGTGGCAGCGATTCCGCACAGATGGCCATCATCGAATTCGTCGAGCGCGACGAAGAAGCCAAAGGTCAGGACAGCGGACCGGTCATGAACGAAGAACAAGAATACGCAGAAGCGTAAGGATCTCTTCAACCAATCAGCAAAGGGCTGGCGGAGCGATCCGCTGGCCCTTTTTGCTTTGGTCAGGGGCGCGGCGATACCGAGACCACGGCGCGGGACTGGAATTTACGATCTGCGACCCCATGTTACAGTTGTTCATAATAAAGTGGCTTTACCTGAACATTCGCTGCAAGAGCTCTTCAGGCTCGAGGCAGGGCGAATCGTCCATAAGGGGTTTGTAGCCGGCGCAGGACCGCCCCGGCCAACCCGAGGATAAGACCCAATGACGAATCTGAAAAAGACCCTCGCCAAAGGCACGCTCGGGACTGTCGCGGCTGGCGCGATGGCCCTGGCGACTTCTTCCCCTGCAATGGCCGATGATCGCCGTGATCGCGGTATCGATGCAGGTGATGTGATTGCCGGCGCTGTCATCATCGGCGGTATCGCGGCACTTGCTGGCGCGTTCGACAATGACAAGGATCGCTATGCCGATCGCCGCTATCGCAATGGTTACGATGATAGCCGCTACAAAAGCCGCGTCCGCTACAATCGCGGCTTCGACAATGGCCGTAACGCCGTAGAGCGCTGTGTTCGCGCAGCCGAGAACCAGGCGCGCCGTTTCGGAGGTTTTCGCTATGCCGACGTGACCGAGATCCGCGATGTTGACCGGACCCGCCACGGGTTCCGCGTAAAGGGCCGGATCGAAGTTCAGGGCGCGCGCGGATACAATGCCCGCAATTACGACCGGGGCCGGTTCACCTGCTATCTTGATGGCCGCGGGCGTCCGCAGGTCGATTTCAAGAACATCCGGGGCCTGCGTTGATCCCTACTGTATCTCTGACGGGGCGGCCACACGGTCGCACCGTTCCCATCTTGTGCAATCAAGCGGTTCAGGCGACGGTAAGCCTGGGCCGCTTATGCGCGTTCCATCACAGGGCGGTTGGTGGGCGCTCGCTTTGCTAAACAGGAGGGAGCATCCATGCTTTCCAAGAGCCGTATCGGCGCGATGACGGGCTTCGTCGCAGCCATTTCCATGACCGCCACACCCGCCGCCGCCGCTGACCTGCCGGTCGCGCAGCCGCTGGGCAGCTCAATTTTCACCGATTTCGGCCATAGTGCCTATGATGGCGAGCTGGCGACAGCCGAGTGGGGCCGCTGGGGCCGCCGTGGCTGGCGAAGAGGCGGTTGGCGCCGCCATCGCGGGGTTCGCACGGGCGATGTTCTGGCAGGCGTGCTGATCCTTGGCGGGATCGCTGCCGTGGCCAGCGCAGCGAACAAGAATCGCCGCGACCGCGATGTCGTCATCGTAGAGCGCGACCGCAATTATGATCGCGATTACGACCGCCGTGACCGGAACACCGATCGCCGCAGCACCGCAGGCTCCGGCCTCGACAATGCCGTTGACCAGTGTGTCCGTGAGATCGAGCGCGATGTTCGCGTTGATACAGTCGACGGGGTGGACCGCACCGCACAGGGCTGGCGCGTTACCGGCGCGCTGTTCAACGGCAGCGGTTTTACCTGCCAGATCGATAATGATGGCCGGATTGCCGACATTGATTATGGCAGCTTCCGCGGATCATCCTATCAGCCGGGCGACACTGTGCGCGCACGCGGCGACGACATTCAGTGGAGCGATGCGCGTTACGCCCAGGCGCGTCAGGCGCAAGCAGACGTTTCATATACCGCGCCAGAGACGGTTGCGACCGCATCCGATGGGCCGCAGCCTGCCTATCCCGGCGGACCGCTGCCGGGCGAAAGCTTCGATGAGGAAACGGACGCGGAAATCGGCGGCTAACTGCCGTGATTGACCGGGGGAGGGGGCGATGATGCGTCGTCCCCCGCCTCGTTCAAATCTGGCCCGTCTAGATCCGCTCTGGCGTAGCTCGGCAGGCTCAACTGCCATTGAATAGCTGCACCGCGCAGCGCTAGGCCGGCCAGAAACGCCGCTCCCCAAACCCAGCCTGTGGCAATGCCATCCAGAGCGGGGATAAGGTTGACCGCAACCATTCCGCCAACCGTCAGCGATGAACTGAGCGCGGCTGCGGTCACATACAGTTCCGGCTGCATGATGATTGAGGGCCGGCCTGCAACCACATCGCGGATAATCCCGCCAACGCAGCCGGTGATGATCCCCATCAATATCGCTGGCACCGGCGGAATTCCGTAAGCCAGCGCCTTTGCCGCGCCCAGCACAGCATAAGCGGCGAGGCCCGCTCCATCTGCAAAATCGAACAGCTTTCCCTGCCAGATGCGCACGGGCGTAAACCACGCGATCAGCGCAGTGGAAAGACATACGGCTGCCACCCAGTGATCGGTGATCCAGAACACCGGCGCATCGATCAAAAGATCGCGCACGGTCCCTCCGCCGACACCCGTGACGAGCGCAAAGAACGCCATCGTCACAAATGTCTGACGCTCTTTTGCGGCGATAACAGCGCCTGAAAGCGCGAAAATCGCGATGCCAATTACATCGAGGATGTCGAGGATTGGGGTAAGGACGGCTTCGTTCATGACGCTGCCCGCGGCCTTGCCCTGCGCCGGCGAAACATCAGGATTGATCCGAACAGGGATCCGATCAGGGCTAGCGCGGCAAACAGGATGAGTATCGGGTGGCTCGTGTCCTCCCGGTCGGAAAGGTCCATGATATGCAGCCCCCACATAAGATCAAACCAGCGCCACCAGCTCGTGCGCACTGCCTCAATCTCTCCGGTGTCGCGCCCGACATAGATATGTGCGCCGTCCTCCAGTGCGACCTGCCAGACCGGCATGGGGCGGCGGAAGTCAAAAGGCACGTCATCGGCTTCGAAAAAGGTGACGGAGCGAACGTCCTGGCCGCCGACAATCCGAGCCGCAGCCAATTCGCGCGCGTCTTCGGCGGTCAATGGGTCGATACGGCCACCCGTTGCGATATCGACGCGGTTTGTGCTGCCGTCCATCCCGGTGAGGATAGCGACCGCACGCCCATCCTGCATGACCGCGCGCATCTCGGCGATCTGCATTTCCTCGGTCGCGAGATTGCTGCCTTCGATTACTAGCGGATCAGGCTCCTGCTCCACCCGCAAATGATTGCCGCGCACCTCATCTATCGGCTTGGCGACCATGAACAGGCCGGTGGCGGTCCACATGACGATGGGCACACCGACCAGCCAGCCCAGCCAGATATGCCATTTGGCGAGTTTGCGCATCATTGAACGGACGCCTTCGTTAGCTGTGGAGGATGGTGGCCATGGTTTCGGCGGCCGCGATGCAATCCAGATCGCTCCAGCGCGGACCGATGACCTGCATCCCGCATGGCAGAACCGCGCCTTCATACGTGCCTTGTCCGATGGGCAATACGGTTGAGGGCAGGTTGGGGAAGGTCGCGAGGCCCGCCCACGTCAGGGCCGATCCTGCGCGCATATCCTCGCCATTGACGCGCACCGTGCCGCGAAACACCGACTTGTCGAGATGCGGGATCGCCAGCACCGGCGCGGGCGGAGCGATGACAAAATCGTAACGCTCAAACAATTTGGCCCACGCGAATTCACTGGCGGCCTGTGCATCCAGCAAGTCGAACCAGTCGGTAGCTGACGCACGTTTGCCATCGCGAGCAGGCGCACCCCGCGCCATGGCAATGTTCATCATGCGCAGGTAATCGCTGTGCTGCCGGGCTAGGTCGGGGAGCGGATCGCTCGTGCGTTCGATCGTCACGCCCCCACTTTCGAGCCGTGCAATCGCAGCCTCGGTCGGCTCTGCGACGCTGGCATCTATGGGGCTGCCGGGAAATTCCATTACGGCAAGTATACGGCAATCGCGCAGCCGTTTTTCGGTCCGGCGCAGCGGCACCATTGCGCCGATCTGCGTCAGCAACGCCAGATCGGCAGCATTGCGCGCCATTGGTCCGGCGATGGAAAGCACGCCGTCATGGGCGGCGACAAATCCTTCGCGCCGTGCCATTTGCGGGTGATCGTGCCCGCGCTTGCTCACCAGCCCCCACGTGGTTTTATGCCCCCAAATGCCGGAGAAATGCGCCGGCACCCGGACTGATCCGCCAATGTCCGTGCCAAATTCGCACGGCACCATGCCGCTGGCGACAGCTGCTGCGCCGCCGCCGGATGACCCGCCCGGTGAACGGTCCGCATTGTGCGGATTGGTGGTTCGGCCATAGACAGGGTTGAAGCTTTGCCAGTCTTGCAGATCCACCGGCACATTCGTCTTGCCGATAATAATCGCGCCTGCCGATTTCAGGCGGCTGACAAGCTCCGCATCGCGCGGCGCGATGTAATCCGTCAGGCGTTCATGGCCCCAGCATGATTGCAGCCCTTCGACGTCAAAGCTTTCCTTGACCGTCATGGGCACACCGTAAAGCGGCTGGTCGGGGCCGGGCGCATGCCGCTCCATTTCGCGTGCTGTTTCATAAGCCCGATCGAAATCGGGAACGGCCAGCGCGTTGATCTCGGCATCCAGTTTGCTGATACGGACGATCGCCGCATCGACGGCCTCATGCGGGCTTAACCGTCCTGCGCGGATCGCAGCGGCTGTTTCCAGCGCGCCGGGTTTGTCGGTCAGTTGCGGGTATGCCAAGTTGAATTTCCTCCGATGCACAGGCCCGGCGCCCTAGCGCGGGGCATAGCGAATCTGCGCGTCCCCCGTCGCCGATACCGGAAGCAACAGCCCTTCGCCATAGGCGGTGAGCGTGCCAGTGTTCACTTCGCCAAGTTTCGCTTCCACCGCAAAATCGCCGAGCCGGAGATCGGCAAGCTCCGCATCGATTTTTTCCAACAGGGCGCGATAATCGCTTTCGAAATTTTGCGTAAGCGCATCTTCGATGACGTCGGAGAAATCCTGCGTCTTTGCGATTTCCAGCAATACATTTGTGGTGAAGCGACTTGTTTCAGCCTGATATTCCGGCTCCATGAATTCAACGACGCGTGACCCTTTCGTATTGTGGGGCCGTGCAGTCAGCCAGACGGTGCCCGTTGCCGCATTATCGCGGTCATCGGGCGGCCACGCTTCGAATGTAACTCCGACCGCGACCCTGTTTCCTTCGGTCCCATAGGCTTCCACCGATTTCAATTCGACCATCCAGTCACCGATTTCGGGCACGGGAAAAGGGCGGGCGGCGCGTTTTCGCAATGCTTTTTCCAGCACCGGTTCAAGCTGCGAATATTGCGCGATGACCGGCACGGTAAGCGAGACGCGCGGCTGGCCAAACGCGCTTGTGTCGATATCGGGCAGCGGGACTGGCGAAGGCGAAGGCGGTTTATCGCCGACAAACACCTTCGTCCGGGCAGCCAGCCTTACTTTCAACGACAGCGAGCTGCGCGACACTGTATGCCCGTCATAGCCGATTTTATTTGGTGTCAGCTGAAGCCAGACCGGAGGGTTCTCCCGGTTGAGCGAGAGGGTCGTAAATCCCTGCTGCCACACGGGCTGAATAGCGCGTTTCGGATCAAGCTTCGCAATTTCACGCTCCAGCGTCCGCTCCAACGTGCGTACAACCTTGCCGAGCCGCTCGTCTGCCTGCTGGGCAAATTCGATCCTTTGTCCCAAAAGCGTGACCGACGGTGGCTGGTCCCAGTTGTAAGTGATTCTGACGCGCCCCGTAACGGCCCAATCCGGCTGGATCGCCGGGCGAAGGCGCGCTGTAACGGTGGCGCGGGCTGTCGCAGTTTTGCTTTCGATGATGCCTGCGATCTCTTCCGCGGTGATCTCTGCCTGAATGGGCATGGTGACTATAAGGTCTTGTCCGCTGCCCGATAGTGACATCGCGCCGCGTGTAACCCGGCCTTTCAGGTCGCAGCGGATGGTCGGCGATTTGATCGCGATGCCGATGACTTCGGTGCGCTGCGGCGGGACGCATTCGGCACCGGGCCGATTGATCGACCACAGACGCCGGGGCGTTTCCCTTTCAAGCGCGCGGCGCAGATCGCTGAGCGGAATTTCTACATTGGCGGCGAAAGTCGATTGGCCATCGGGTATCGCAATCGGTTCTTGCGCGCGGGGAGGGGGTTCGACCTTTTGCTCAAACAGAGAGCATCCGCTTAGGGTGAGCGGCAGTAGGAGGGCTGCATATATGGCGCAGGCGCGCATTCGCATCCTGCCCATTTCGGCCAACAATAAGTGCCTAAACCGCATGAAAACGCCCCCTGCGACGCAGCTTACGGCACAGGGGGCGCTCAATCAATTGACGGTCGAAGGACCCGGTAATCAGATGTGAATGGGCTTTCCGCGCACGCCCATGGCCGCTTCCTTCATGGCCTCGGCATGGGTCGGGTGGGCGTGACAGGTGTAGGCGATGTCCTCGGACGTTGCGCCGAATTCCATCGCGATGCCGGCTTCGGCGATCATCGTTCCGGCGACGCTGGCGATTGCCCAGACGCCCAGAACGCGGTCGGTCTCTGCATCCGCAATAACCTTCACAAACCCATCGGGTTCATGATTGGTCTTTGCGCGGCTGTTTGCCATCATCGGGAATTTGCTGACATTCACGGCCTTCTTGTCGCCGCCTGCCTTCTCGATTGCCTGTTCGGTTGTGAGGCCCACGCCTGCAATCTCAGGCAACGTATAGACGACATTCGGGATCACATCGTGGTTCACAATGCCGGTTTCGCCCGCGATGTTTTCTGCCACGGCGATGCCTTCGTCCTCAGCCTTGTGCGCCAGCATCAGTCCGGGCACGCAGTCGCCGACGGCCCAGACGCCGTCCACCTTGGTGGAAAAGTCGTGTTCGATTTCGATCTGGCCGCGCTGGTTGGTTTCCAATCCTATCGCATCGAGGCCAAGGCCGTCGGTGTTCGGCTTGCGCCCGATGGACACGAGCACGCAGTCGACTTCCATCGTCTCTTCATCGCCGCCAGCGGCTGGCTCCATGGTAAGGACGGCTTTCTTGCCCTTGACCGTAACGCCGGTAACCTTGGTCGACAGTTTGAATTCGATGCCCTGCTTCTTGAAGATCTTGCGCGATTCCTTGCGCACGTCCCCGTCGAGGCCGGGCAGAATTTCGTCGAGATATTCGATGCAGGTCACGTCCGCGCCAAGACGGCGCCATACCGAGCCAAGCTCCAGTCCGATTACACCGCCGCCGATCACGACCATCTTTTCCGGGACCTTGGCCAGTTCCAGTGCGCCGGTGGAATCGACGATGATGCCTTTGTCATTGTCGACCTCTACGCCGGGAAGCGGGGTGACCGATGAGCCGGTGGCAATCACGATGTCTTTCGCGGTGACGGTTTCGCCGCCGATTTCGACCGTGTGCGCGTCCTTGAAAGTCGCGTAGCCCTTTTTCCAGTCCACCTTGTTCTTCTTGAACAGGAACTCGATCCCGCCGGTCAGGCTTTTCACCGCGTCCAGGCGCTGGGAGTGCATGGCATCGAGGTTGAGTTTCGGCGTCACGTCGATGCCCATCTTGGCCATCGTGCCGTTCGCCGCCGCGTCGAAATATTCGGAGGCGTGCAGCATCGCCTTTGACGGGATGCAGCCAACGTTGAGGCATGTCCCGCCCAGCGTTTCACGCCCTTCTGCGCACGCGGTCTTCAGCCCCAACTGCGCCGCGCGGATCGCCGCGACATAGCCGCCGGGACCGGCACCGATAACAAGGACATCGTAGTCGTATTCAGCCATTTTGTAGCTCCATGATCCCTTTCGAAGTGGGATCGGAAATCATTGAATCAATAGATAAACCGCGGCTTACAGATCAATCAGCATTCGGGTTGGATCTTCGATTGCTTCCTTGATGATCTTGAGCGCGGTCACCGCCTCGCGTCCGTCGATCAGGCGGTGGTCGTATGACAGCGCGATATACATCATCGGACGGATCACGACTTCGCCATTGACCGCGACCGGACGGTCTTCGATCCGGTGGAGGCCCAGAACGGCGCTCTGCGGCGGGTTGATGATCGGTGTGCTCATCAGCGATCCGAACACGCCGCCGTTTGAAATGGTGAAGGTGCCGCCGGTCATGTCGGCCATGGTCAGCGTACCTTCCTTGGCGCGCGCACCAAAATCGGCAATGTCTTTCTCGATCTGCGCAAAGCCTTTCTTATCGGCATCGCGGATTACCGGGACAACCAGACCGTTTGGGGCAGATACCGCGACCGAAATATCGACATAGTCGTGATAGACGATCTCATCGCCTTCGATATAGGCGTTGACGCTCGGCACGTCTTTCAGCGCGAGGCAGGCTGCCTTGGCAAAGAAACCCATGAAGCCAAGGCGGATGTCGTGTTTCTTGGCAAACATGTCCTTGTACTTGCCGCGGGCTTCCATAACGGCGCTCATGTCGACATCGTTGAACGTGGTGAGCAGCGCAGCGTCCTCCTGCGCGCCTTTCAACCGTTTCGCGATCGTCTGGCGCATCCGCGTCATCTTGACGCGTTCCTCGCCGCGCTCACCCTGTGCGGGGGCGGCAGCGGCGGGCGCAGGCGCGGGGGAGGGGGACGGAGCGGGCGCGGGATCGCCCTTGTTCTTGGCAGCGGCCAGCACGTCTTCTTTGGTCAGACGGCCATCTTTGCCGGTGCCTTTGATGGTGGATGGATCGACGCCGTGTTCCAGCACCGCGCGGCGCACGGCAGGCGACAGTGTTTGAGCGGCAGCGGCGAGATCCTTGTCAGCGGCCTCGCGCTTATCCTCGCCCTCTTCGGCCTGCTGTTCCTTGCGTCCCGCCTCTTCGCCTGACGCGGCAGCGGTTGCGCCTTCTTCGATGACAGCGATGACCGCGCCCACTTCGACCGTATCGCCAACCTCGGCGCGGTGTTCGGACATGACGCCAGCGACAGGCGAGGGCACATCGACCGCGACCTTATCGGTTTCAAGGCTGGCAATGGGTTCGTCCGCAGCGACAGCGTCGCCCGGCTGTTTCAGCCATTCGCCGATGGAGCCTTCGGTAACCGATTCGCCAAGCGCCGGGACAGTGATTTCAGTAGCCATTATCTTCGATCCTTTTCGAGGAAACAGTCCTCAGGAAAATGCTTTCGCAGCGCCGCCGCGCCGCTTTGGAGTGTGGTCTTTGGTCTTGCCAGTGTTGGCGAGGTCCAGCGCGACGGAAACCAGCCCATCCTGCTGCGCCTTGTGCCGTTTTGCGAGGCCTGTTGCTGGCGAAGCCGCCACTTCGCGGCCCACATACATCGGGCGCATTCCGTCGAACCCTGCATCGCGCGCGGAAAGTTCGATCAGGCGGTCGACGAAGAACCACGCACCATTGTTCTGCGGTTCCTCCTGACACCAGACGATCTCTTCGAGGTTTTTCATCCGCTCGATCCGTTTCGTCAGCGGTTCGCCGGGGAAGGGGTAAAGCTGCTCAATCCGCACGATGGAGATATCATCGATTTCCTCGGCATCGCGGCGTTCGATCAGGTCATAGGCGACCTTGCCCGAACACAGGACAAGACGCTTTACCTTCTCGTCGGGAATTTCGAGCGTGTCCGATTTGATCCGTTTGAACTGGAAATCACCCTGAAACTCTTCGCGCGTGCTCTTGGCCAGCGGATGGCGCAGCAGCGATTTCGGCGTCATGATGATCAGCGGCTTGCGGAATGCCCGCAGCATCTGACGGCGCAGAACGTGGAAGTAATTCGCGGGCGTGGTGATGTTGCAGACCTGGATATTATCGTTCGCGCACAATTGCAGGAACCGTTCGAGGCGGGCTGAGGAATGCTCCGGCCCCTGACCTTCATATCCATGCGGCAGCAACATCACGAGGCCGTTCGCGCGCAGCCATTTTGCTTCACCGCTGGCGATAAACTGGTCAATCATGATCTGCGCGCCATTGGCGAAATCGCCAAATTGCGCTTCCCACAATGTCAGCGTCTTGGGGTCGGCCATTGCATAGCCGTATTCAAAGCCGAGCACGCCGTATTCGGACAAAGTGGAATCGTGCACTTCAAACTTGCCGTGCGGCAAGGTGTTGAGCGGCACGTATTTGTCTTCGGTAGTCTGATCGACCCAGACGGCATGGCGCTGCGAGAAGGTGCCGCGCCCGCTATCCTGACCGGACAGGCGGACGTTGTAGCCCTCCATAACGAGGCTGCCGAATGCCAGCGCCTCTGCCGTGGCCCAGTCGAAACCTTCGCCCTGCGCGAACATCTCTCCCTTGGCTTTGAGCACGCGGCCCAGCGTCTTGTGGATGTTCACATCATCGGGAACTTCGGTGAGCACGCGGCCCAGGCTGTCGAACATTTTCGGTTCGATGGCGGTTTCGATATTGCGCCGCGCGGTTTCCGGGTCGGCTGGTTTGTTAAGGCCGGCCCAGCGTCCGCCGAACCAGTCGGCCTCGTTCGGGTTATAGCTCTTCGCAGCCTCGAATTCCTCTTCGAGATGGGCGACAAATTCGCTGGCAACCTCGTCGCGGTGCCCTTCGTCGATGACGCCTTCGTCTTTCAGGCGTTCGGCATAGATGTTCGACACCTTGGGGTGTTTGCGAATGACATCGTACATCAGCGGCTGGGTGAATTTCGGCTCGTCGCCTTCATTGTGGCCGAAACGGCGATAACACCACATGTCGATCACGACATCGCGCGCGAATTTCTGGCGGTATTCAATCGCGAGCTTGCACGCGAACGTCACCGCCTCGGGATCGTCGCCGTTTACGTGCAGGATCGGCGCCATCACGCCTTTCGCCACGTCGCTGGGATAGGGCGAGGACCGCGCGAAATTCGGGCTGGTAGTGAACCCGATCTGGTTGTTGATAATGAAGTGGAGGCAGCCGCCCGTGTCATAACCGGGGACGCCGGACAGCGACAGGCTTTCCCACACCACTCCCTGTCCTGCGAACGCCGCATCGCCGTGGATCAGGACGGGCAGCACCTGTTCGTGCCGCTTGTCATCACGGGTCGCCTGCTGCGCGCGGACCTTGCCGAGCACAACCGGGTTTACCGCTTCGAGGTGGGAGGGGTTGGGGACGAGCGACATGTGCACTTCGATATCGTCGAAAGACCGGTCTGTGCTGGTGCCGAGGTGATATTTCACATCACCTGATCCGCCGACATCTTCGGGATTGGCCGACCCGCCGGAAAATTCGTGGAAGATCACCTTGTAAGGCTTGGCCATCACGTTCGCGAGAACATTAAGCCGCCCGCGGTGGGCCATGCCATAAATGATCTCGCGCACGCCCGCGCTGCCGCCGTGCTTGATCACCGCTTCCAGCGCGGGGATCATGCTTTCGCCGCCGTCGAGGCCGAACCGTTTGGTCCCGACATATTTCTTGCCGAGAAATTCCTCGTATTGCTCGCCGCGCAGAACCGCTGCGAGGATCGCTTTCTTACCCTCGGGCGTGAACTGGATCGTCTCGCCCGGGCTTTCAAACTTGTCCTGCAGAAAACGCCGCTCTTCGGTGTCTGCGATGTGCATGTATTCCAGGCCGACTTTGCCGCAGTAGACCGCCTTCAGTCGCTCAAGCAGCTCGCGCACCGTGGTCCATTCAAGGCCGAGGACGCTGCCGACAAAAACCTCGGTATCTTCCTTCCCCGCAAGACCGTGGAAGGCGAGAGTGAGATCTTCGGGCACTTCGGCGCGCTGCTGGGATAGGCCCAGCGGGTCGAGATCCGCCGCCATGTGACCGCGCACACGGTAGAGCCGAACCAGCGTCATCGCCGCGATGGAATTGGCCGCAGCCTCCTCAATCGCTTTCGGGTCGAGCGCCTTGCCCGCTTTCTTCGCTGCCTGATCGACCGCGACGCGCATTTGCGTCGGGTCCATCGCCGCCGTCAGGTCGCCGCCAGCATCGCTGATCTGGTCGAGCCATTTCGGGTTGCCCCAGGAAGGACCGGGCTGCGGGCCTTCCTGATCGGACATTTGCGGGATTAGCGTATTCGGTTCTTGACCCATGTGGGTTCTCCGTGGGGAGGGAAGTGCGTTGCGGGGCGCGTGCCCCTTACGCCATTTCTTTCAGCATCGCGTCGAGCGTGGTGCCAAGCTCTGATGGCGAAGGCGAAACGCGGATGCCCGCATCTTCCATCGCCGCAATCTTGTCGTCCGCGCCGCCTTTGCCGCCCGAAACAATCGCCCCGGCATGGCCCATGCGGCGGCCGGGAGGCGCGGTGCGGCCCGCGATGAAACCGACGGTCGGCTTGCTGCGGCCCTTGGCTGCTTCTGCTTTGAGGAATTCGGCGGCTTCTTCTTCGGCGCTGCCGCCGATTTCGCCGATCATGATCATCGATTTGGTTTCAGGATCGTCGAGGAACAGGTCCAGCACGTCGATAAAGTTGGTGCCGTTCACCGGATCGCCGCCAATCCCGACAGCGGTGGTCTGGCCCAGGCCAACCATCGTGGTCTGGTGGACTGCTTCATATGTGAGCGTGCCAGAGCGCGAAACAACGCCGACGCTGCCTTTCTTGAAGATGGAGCCGGGCATGATGCCGATCTTGCATTCGTCAGGGGTCAGGACGCCGGGGCAGTTCGGACCGATCAGGCGCGATTTGGACCCTTCGAGAGCAGCCTTGGCACGCACCATGTCGAGCACGGGGATGCCTTCAGTGATGGCGATGATCAGCTCGACCTCGGCATCAATCGCCTCGCAGATCGCATCGGCAGCGAAGGGCGGAGGAACATAGATACACGTGGCAGTCGCGCCGGTCGCTTCCTTGGCCTCGCGCACGGTGTTGAATTGCGGCAGGCCGATATGGTCGGTGCCGCCTTTGCCGGGCGTGACGCCCGCGACCATTTGCGTGCCATAGGCGAGCGCCTGCTCGGTGTGGAAGGTGCCGGTGTTGCCGGTCATCCCTTGCGTGATGACCTTGGTGTCTTTGTTTACGAGGATGGACATTCAATAGCTCCTAGAAGGCCGCGCCAATAAGTCGCACCTGTGGTTGGTCAGAAGTTTTGTCGGTGTAGAACTGAACCCCGCGAGTGCCGCTCGCCGTCGATACCATCCAGATTTGGCTGTCCGATTGTTTGAGTGGTTTGGTTCTCAGCGTATCAGTAAGCTTTTTCGCGAGCTTTTTCTGTTCGTCCTTGTCGGCCAAGGACGCTCGAACAACGCAAATGCGAGTTACCCCGTCCTTATCGGATGGAAACTCGATTGAAATTGGGGCCGAGACGTGACGAAAACCGTCTTCGGTCGGCGTCCACGCCTCGTTCTGGAAACGTGACTTGTCTGCGCCCTCCTTTCCCGCCGAGAGCATGCACATTGCTGCCGAATTGACGACATCATCGACAGTGGCAGTCTCGGCAGCGTTGGCGGCTGAAGCCGCGATCAACGCCGCCGGTGCTAGGATGGCCGCAAGAACTCTCACGTCAGCGAACTATCCAGCGCCTTGCACGCCTCAAGCAGTTCCTCGACCGCGTCGGTGCTGACCTTGAGATTTGCCTTCTCTTCATCGGACAATTCAATCTCAACCACATCCTCGGTGCCGCCTGCGCCCAGCACGGTGGGGACGCCGACATACATGCCGTCGAGGCCGTATTTGCCTTCGACGTAGCTGGCGCAGGGCAGGATGCGCTTCTGGTCGCCGAGATACGCCTCGGCCATGCTGATCGCGCTGGTTGCGGGGGCGTAATAGGCTGAGCCGTTGCCCAGCAATTTGACGATCTCGCCGCCACCAGCACGGGTGCGTTTGACGATTTCGTCGAGGCGGTCTTCGGAGACGCCTTTGATCTTCGCCATGTCCTTCACCGGGATGCCGTTGATCGTCGAGTAGCTGAGGACCGGGACCATCGTGTCGCCATGGCCGCCGAGCACAAAGGCGTTGACGTCCTTGACGCTGCACTCAAATTCCCAGGCGAGGAAGGTGGCAAAACGCGCCGAGTCCAGCACACCGGCCATGCCGACGACCTTATTATGGGGAAGGCCGGAAAATTCGCGCAGCGCCCAGACCATCGCATCGAGCGGGTTGGTGATGCAGATCACGAATGCGTCAGGCGCGTTGTTCTTGATCCCTTCGCCGACCGCTTTCATCACTTTCAGGTTGATGCCGAGCAGATCGTCGCGGCTCATGCCGGGTTTACGCGGTACGCCGGCGGTGACGATGATGACATCGGAACCGGCAATGTCGGCGTAATCGTTCGAGCCGGTGATCTTCGCGTCGAACCCTTCGATCGGGCCGCACTGCGACAGATCGAGCGCTTTGCCCTGCGGCATACCTTCAGCAATGTCGAAGAGGACGATATCGCCCATTTCTTTCTTCGCGGCGAGGTGGGCGAGCGTGCCGCCGATCATGCCGGAACCGATAAGAGCGATCTTTTTGCGTCCTGCCGCGTTGGCCATATCCGAGTTATCCTTCCCTGGAAGCATGGGACGATAAAAAGAGCCTCAATCCGAACGCGTAAGCCTCGTCCCAAATGGCGATGGCGTGCGGATGCGTTAAGGGCGAGGTAGGCGGGTGAAACAGCGATTGCAACCGGCAAAACAGCGCATATCGCAACTATCTTTGCGTATAGTTCGCAGTAGCAATAAGGTGTGTAGGAGCGCTGATTGCCGGAAAAATAGCGCCGTCGTATGCAACAGCAATTACAGCGAGCGGAAAAATGGCGCAGTCCGTGCGCAATGGGGGGCGAACCGCATGACCTTATCAAAGAGGGCTAGGTGCCCATTTTGCGCCGGTCAGCGCTGCGTTCCTGCGCCAGCAGCATCGCGGCGAGGTAATCGGGCACGGCGCGGCTGAAATAGAACCCCTGTCCCAGCGTACATCCGGCTTCGCGAACGGCGTGGACCTGCTCGATTGTCTCCAAGCCCTCGGCCACGATTTCCATTTCCAGCGTCGATCCCATTTCGGCAACGGCGCGGATGATCGCGTCGCTTTTGCGCCCGACATTCGCGCCAGAGACAAAGCTGCGGTCGACCTTGATCTTGTTGAAGGGGAAATTGTTGATGTAGCCGAGCGAGGAATAGCCCGTGCCAAAATCGTCGAGTGCGAATTTCACGCCAATCGCCGAAAGCTCCTGAATAAAGTTTGCCGTGGCGTGGTTATCCTCGACAAACAGCGTCTCGGTCACTTCCAGTTCCAGCCGCGACGGGTCCAGTCCCGCTTCGCGCAATGCGTTGCGAATGCCGAGCGCGGCGCCCGGCGCGCGGATTTGCAGCGGCGACAGGTTGACCGAAAGAGTGACATCGTCAGGCCAGGTCGAAGCAACGCGGGCAGCCTGCGCGGTGATCCAGTTGCCCAGCGTGACGATAACGCCTGTCTCCTCTGCAACGGGAATGAATTCATCAGGGACAAGTTCACCCTTTTCCGGGTGGAACCAGCGCACCAGCGCCTCAAACGACCTGATCCGGCCGCTTTCCAGATCGACAATCGGCTGGAAGAATATGGACAATTCATCGCGCTGTAACGCGGCGCGCAATTCGTTCTCTATCTCCCGCCGCCGAACGAGGTCGCGCGTCATTGAACGATCAAAGAATTGCGTCTGCGAACGGCCCCCAACCTTAGCGTGATACAAAGCGAGGTCGGCGCATTGCATCAGCGAATCTGTGTCTGTGCCGTCTTCGGGGAACAGCGCAACGCCCAGCGAGGCGCGGACTTCCAGCCGGTCTGCCTCGATGCGGAAAGGTCGCATAATTTCGAAATGGATCTCGCTGGCGAGCAATTCTGCGGCCCTGCGGTCTTCGATCGGGGCAAAGATAACAAACTCATCCCCGCCGAAACGGGACACGGTGCTTCCCGCGGGGCACACCCCGTTCAATCGGCGGGCAACTTCTCCCAAAACGCGGTCGCCGATGGGGTGACCAAGCAGGTCGTTCACTTCCTTGAACCGGTCGAGGTCGATCCAGATCAGCGCAAGCTTTTCATCGTCCTCCACCTCCATCATGGTTTCGACAATCGCGTGGTTCAGGCCAGCGCGGTTGGCCAATCCTGTGACCACGTCAGTTCGGGCCAGCAGCTTCATTTTTTCGGCCAGCCGCGCGCTCGTTTCCGCAGCAGAGATCGAATCGCGCAGCACCTTGAAGATATTCAGAGTGATTGCGGCCATGGCCGGCACCAGCAGCAGCATAGTAGCGAACAGGGTGAGGTGCGCCAGCGTGCCCATGGCAAGCGATGTGATCATGATTGGCAGGCAGACCAGCGTCAGCTGGCCGATGGCGATGCTGGGCCGCCCGGCATTGCGCGCTGCCACTGCAACGCCGTAACAAAGAGCGTTGGCGATCATCAGCACTTGCACTTCGGCACTCGCGCCAAGCCACACGGTCACGGCCGCCACGGCGCCGATAACCAGTGCATAGCTGAACGCGCCCACTTCATAGATCAACTCGAGCGCGGACGTGCTTGTTTTGTTGTCATCAGGCGACAATCCGATTGCTGCCGCGACGCGTGCCAAAGCAATGATTGTCAGTATGACATTGCCGATCCAGAGTTCGGGCATCCCGGAAAGATAGGCCGCCACCGCAGTTGCGATGCTGCCGTTGAGCGCGCCGATGGCGAGACTGATCGGCTGGGTGTAGAGCGTTTTGACGAGCACCCGCCGGACGCGGGCGGACAGTTTGTCCGCCACCGCTTCGCCGTCCCGTGTTGGACGCAGTTTGTTTATGAAGCCCGGCGCTACCATAGCCGGACGGGATATCGGAGAACTGTCAAGGCGAGGTTAACGCCTTGCTTACCATTTCTACGGACAGTTTTCCGAAGGTCAGGCAGTTGAGTTGCCGTTTGCAGGAAAGCTGAGAGGCCGCAGCTCCGCAGCCATCCGCCGGTCCAGCGCCCGGGTAACGCTAAGCCACCAGTCATACCCTTGCCGGTCGCCTGCAAAAAATGCTTCCTCGGCGTTGGCTCTTGCAACGCGCGCCGCGCCGATTCCGTACTCTGAGAAATGCCGCAGCGCAGCCCGCAAAATCCGCGCCTCTTTCGCCGCAGAAGGGGCGATATTGCCGTTGTCGTTGGCCGCCGCGCCATATGCCTTTCGCGCCATCGCGCGCGCCACTGGCGAGCAGGCGGGCGAGTGGCCGGGTTTGCGGGGGGCGGCGAAACGGATCGACATAGGTGGCAGTTCCAGATGGCAGCCCTATCAGGGCGCTGCGTGTGTTCGGGATTTCTCCTTTAGCTATCGAGGGTTAAAGGCTTGGTTCGATATTACGGTTTAGAGCGGATTAACGAACGAATTATGGCTCTCCCGGTGATTTGGCGGCCAGTAATTCTCGCCATCATTGGCGATTGAGACAACGCATCTTGCTCCTGCGCCGGTGCGGCCTTATCGCTTGTCGCAAGGGGTCATGCCGCTGAAACTGTCTGCCTTATCCGCCGGGACGACCCGAATGATTGCCGCTTGCCTTGCGCTGGCCGGGTTGGGCGGCTGCGCGCAAGAGAACCGCAGGGCGGCGGACAGTGCCGGCGGTATAGCGGCTGAGAAGCCGCGCATCGTCAGCCTAAATCCCTGTATTGATGCGCTTTTGGTCGATATTGCAGAGCCTGAACAGGTAATCGCGCTATCGCATTACAGCCGCGATCCTTCCTCAAGCTCGATCCCGCGCGAGATTGCAGCCGGTTACGATTTCACCGGCGGCACGGCGGAGGAGGTGCTGTCGCTATCACCCGACATCGTGCTGGCGTCCACATTCATGCCGGCTGCCAAACGCGGCGCGTTGGAACGGCTGGGCCTGCGGATCGAGACATTTGATAGCCCCTCCAGCGTGGCGGAAAGCGCTGCGCAGATCGAGCGGATCGGTGCACTCACCGGTAATACACAGCCCGCCCGGCAACTGGCGCTGCAAATCACGCGCGCCGCCCCTTTGCAGACACCCGAGCCGATAACCGCACTGCTGTGGCAACCGGGCCAGATCGTGCCGGGCGAAGCGACGCTGGTCGGGGAAATGATGCGGCGAAACGGCCTTGTCAGCCACGCCCAGGCACTTGGATTGGAGCAGGCAGATCATGTCTCGCTGGAACGCCTGCTTGCAGAGCCGCCCGAACTGTTGCTGGTCGCAGGCTCCAGCACGGGACAACAGCACCCCTTGTTACAGCATCTGGACGATACGCGCGTCGAACCCATTGAAACGCGGCTGCTGTATTGCGGAGGCCGCACGGTGCTGTCGCTGCAGGAGCGGCTGGACACTATTCGCGGTGATATCGAGCGTTCGGGGGAGGGGCCGTGAACAGGGCTTCACTCCTCTTTGCAGTTTTGCTGGTAATACTGGTCCCGCTTTCGCTGCTGGCGGGCAGGGTCTGGATTGATCCGCAGGCGACACCGAATGCCGCGATTATCCTGATGGAGCTGCGATTGCCGCGCGCGGTGCTTGCGATTGCGGTCGGGGCCGGGCTGGGCGCTGCTGGCGCGGCGATGCAGGGATATTTGCGCAATCCGCTTGCAGATCCCGGGCTGTTCGGCATCGCCCCGATGGCGGCGCTGGGCGCGGTGGCCAGTTTCTGGATCGCAGCAGCCTTGCCGCCAGCTTTTGCTGCGTGGAGCCTGCCGGTCCTTGCATTGACAGGGGCGGGGTTGGGCATGGCCCTGCTCGCGCTGATTGCCGGGCGCACATCGTCGGGCGCTGGCGGCGGGATCGCGCTGTTCACGCTGGCGGGCCTGATGATCGCCAGCCTTGCAGGGGCGCTGACCGCGCTTGCAATAACGCTCGCCCCCAATCCGTTCGCGCTTAGCGAAATCGTGCTGTGGCTGAACGGTGCGCTCACCGACAGGTCATGGCGGGAGGTTGCGATTGCCGCCCCGCTGATCGCCGCAGGTGTTGCGGTCTTGCTGGTTGCTGCGCGATCGCTCGATGCGCTGACCTTGGGAGAGGAAGCCGCGCAGTCACTGGGCATTGATCCGCGCCGATTGCTCGTGCTGCTGGTCGCAGGCGTCGGGCTGACGGTTGGCGGGGGAGTGGCGGTCGCCGGGATCATCGGTTTTGTGGGATTGATTGTGCCGCATCTGGTGCGCCCGCTGACAGATCGTCTGCCATCAAGCCTGATCGTGCCAAGCGCGCTCGCCGGGTCGTGTCTGGTGCTGGTTGCCGATAGCGCGGTTCGTATCCTTCCCCTGATAACGGAGCTGCGGCTGGGTATCGCGCTTTCGCTGATCGGCGCTCCGTTTTTCCTTTATTTACTGCTTCGAATGCGCAGGGGGCGGCTGTGACGTTATCCGCCCGAAGTCTCAGCCTTGAACGCGGCGGTGTGCGCGTTCTGCACGGCGTTTCCGCCGATCTTCAGCCGGCCACGATTACCGCGATTGTCGGGCCTAACGGCGCAGGCAAATCCAGCCTGCTGTTGGCGCTGGCTGGATTGCTGTCTCCATCCGAAGGTGAGGCGGCGCTGGACGGACAGACGCTGTCTGCGATTGCTGCGCAAGACCGTGCAAAGGCGCTGGGGTTTTTACCGCAAAGCGCCGAAATTGCGTGGGATGTCGCGGCGGAGAATGTCGTGGCGCTTGGCCGGTTGCCGTACCGCGATGCGGGACGCGAAGCGATCGAATCCGCGATCACGGCATTGTCGCTTGAACCCCTGCGTCACAGGCCCGCCAGCCAGCTTTCCGGCGGCGAGAAAGCGCGGGTGTTGCTGGCACGCGTGCTTGCAGGGGAGCCGCGCTGGATACTTGCCGATGAACCGCTCGCCGCGCTTGACCTGGCGCATCAGCTGAACCTGATTGCCCATCTGAAAGCGTGCGCGTCCGCGCCTGCGGGACAAGGTGTGGTCATCGTCCTGCACGATCTGGCCTTGGCAATGAACCATGCAGACCGCGTGCTTGTTCTGCACGATGGACGGCTGGTCGCAGAGGGCGCGCCCGCCGATGCCTTATCTGAGCAGACGATTGCAGCTGTTTGGGACGTGGAGGCGCGCTGGATTGGCAGGGCAGGTCAGCGTGCGCTGGTCCCGGTGACAGGGCCCATGGGCGCCTAAATTACACCGCAAGACGGCAATCCGGAATAAGAACACAAAACGCCGCCTCCCGGTTAAAGGAGGCGGCGCCAGTATTCTCTTGACCGAGCTTTTCGTTAGCTCTGGTGCGACCCAAAAGGCTTTCGAAGCGCCCTACCAAGAGGCCTTTGAAACTAAGGAAATCCGCCAGTTTTTGGACTTCACATTTCCTATAGGTCTTTCCCCGTAAGCCTCCATCAAGCTTCGCGTGGATCGCTGTAATCGCTGGACGTAAAAATGCGTTGGCGGCGTTCACTGCGGTAAACTAATCCCCTGGCAACGCGGTTACCGGCGGTCGTATAATTTAACTGGTCCGCGATGCTGTCATAATCGGCTGCGGCGATTGCGCTGTTGAGACGCGGGCTCTGGCCTTCGGACAAGCTACCTTCCCCGACATTAAAGGCGAGGTCGACCAATGCATCGAATTCGTGCTGGTTGATCGGCAAGTCGCCGACCAGGCGGCGCACGATATCTTCGGCCTTTGCGATATCGCTCTCAAGGAAATCGAGTGCACGTTCGTGCGAGATCCTGTCGCCCAATCGCAGATTGTCTTCGGGAAGGAGCAAGTGCCCCACACCGACGGTCGGGTAACCGGCAACGTCGCGGTAGACATCGTAACGGATGCCTTCTTCCTCGATCATCGCCTCGAGCAATTGATTGCTGGCGTTGAGCTGACTTACGTCACGGCGCTCGCTTGGATCGACCAGTTCAAACGCAACGGAATAGTCCGCCTCCAGCGACTGCGACTGTGCGGCAATCGGCGATGCGCTCATCGCGAGCTGCGATGTGCCTGACAGTGCGGCGGCGGTAACGCCCAGCGCCATTGCCGTGCGTTTGCGTTTGCGAGCAGGCGAGAGCGCATTGCGGGCTTTTAATGATGCCGATCTGCCCTGAAGCCGGGCGGCCCTGCGCAGCGCACGGCGTTCAGCGCGGCGCTCGCGAAACTCCCTTAGAAAGCGGCGACGGCGCAGTTTGGCCGGCCCACGCACTTTATCCTTCGTGGATTTTACTCCTGGCACGAGCGCGGTTTTGGTCAAATCTGCAGATGAGGGTTTGGGCTGAGAATTGCGTGTTTTGGGTCGTTGGTTATCGGCTTGGATGTTATGCTCCTTGGGGATGCAAACCGTCTGATTGGGACAATCCATCGTTGCCGCCATCGACCTGCATCCGGCCTAATTTCTCAATTCCAGAACAGCGCGCTTTAGGAAGATTGCGCGGCATAGCCGGAAAAATTTGGTTGATTATCAGTTCATTAAATCAACGGGTGGGCCGGATCATCGGTCCACACTTCACCGCGCTAAAGGCACGGGACAGGGTGCCGCTGCGTGTCACAGCGGTCAAACAACGCTTTCAATGAAGATGTTGCGACGGTTAGCGCGCGCAGTAACGATAATCGCCATCACGGCAGCGGCGCACCGCTTCGCGCCATTGGGCCATCCGGCGCTCATAGTCCGCCTGCTCGCGTGCATATTGCGACATTTCGGATTTATGCCGCCGGGTCGCGTCCCAGCCTTTGGCATATTCAGCGTCGCGCCGCTGGACATAGCGCAATTGTTCGCGGTTAAGCCGTTTGATCTCCGCCTTGTCCCGCGCAAGTTCCGCTGCAGAGAGCGAACCCTTGCCGCAATCGTCGGGATTGCAGCTGGCCGCCGCCGGAGCAGCGGGTGCAAGCAATCCAGCTGAAACGCATGCGAATGCGCCAAAAGCAAAACGGTTGGAGATTTTCAAAAATGAATTCGGCATGGAATCGACCCCTTTGAATTCCCACCGACATCCGGTCTAGCACATGAAACGGCTGCGGGGAGGTTAAGACGGCGCGATTTGTCGCAGCGATGCTGCGAATGGTCGTATTAAGAGCTGCAGACAGGGAGATGCCGGACTCCAAGGGGAAACAAGCAGCCCGGCATCACAGGATGGGCGAGCCATCCGGTAGCTCGCCCGAAATGTTGACCGCTTTTACTTGGCAACGAGACGGATTGTGCGGTCGCCGCCTGCCAGCCGACGCTTGTTGTAATTGGCGACGGCAAGATCACGCGACGCTGCGGCGGTCGTGTTCGTTTCCTTCTGACATTTGCGCACTGCGCTATCGAAGGTAGGCTTGTTCTGGACGCGCCCGCAGACGGCTTCGACAGCAGCCTCGATGCGCCGGTCGAAAATCGCCTGGCCTTTTGCCGAGCTGAGATTGAGGTCGTCATAGCTGATGGTCGCGGTGCGCGGTGCATCGGCCTGAGCGGCGCTGATAGGCAGTGCGACTGCTGCAAGGACAAAAGCGGCGGTTTTGATGGTGGTCGTCATACGCATTGTCATTCTCCCGTTTGGGCCAGCCGGGCTGAAGTGCCTGCTGAACGAGATGAAGAATGGCGGACGAAACATTATGGCGCTGCGCAGAAACGCCGCGTTTTCAGTGATTTTGAGCTTATGGAAAGCTTATATTCGAGCTGCGCGGGTGACAGACACGCATTTTGATGCGTTAATCAGGATGCGTTAACCGGAATCAAATTTGGACGAATGCAGCTACCGGGGAGGCGGCCAGAACAGTGAACGACCAGTTCAAACCTGAACCCAATGAGCTGGACGCGCGCGCGCGGCGCGTACACCTTGCGCATCAGAGGGACTTTGCCGTTGGCCCGATAAACGTTCGCCCCTCGCTGCGCAGCATTGCCGGCCCATCCAGCGAGATGATGCTTGAGCCCAAGGTGATGCAGGTCCTCGTCGCGCTGGCTCATCCGATTGGGGCGATCCTGTCTCGCGATGATCTGATCGAGCGGTGCTGGGATGGTCGCATTGTTGGTGATACATCGATCAACCGCGTTATCTCTTTGTTGCGTTCCGGCCTTAAACAGGTCGCAGGCGATGCAGTCACGATCGCGAATGTGCCGAAGGTTGGATACCGGATCGTCATCAGCGAAGCGACGATTGGCCCCGGTGCAGCCGCCTCCAAAACGCCGCAACAAAAATACGCATCTGACAAAGCGCCTGCCGCATCGCGCCGGTTCCTTCTTATCGCCGCTGGACTGGCCGCAGTTCTCGCCTTGATCACGGCGGTACTGTGGTCGCAGCAGCCAGCTCAGGGCCCGGTCGAAAGGTTGCGTGTTGCCATGCTTCCGCTCGAATACGCCGATGACATGGACCCGCTCTATGTCAAAGGTCTGGAGGCGGAGCTGCGCTCTCAGTTTGCTCGCGTGGGCGCTATGGAAGTGACGGCGAGTGAAAGTGCGGTGCTGCTGTCCGAAAAAGGGCTGGAAGAAAGCGAAATCGGGCGGCGGTTGAATGTCGACTACATTTGGTCGGGCGGGATTTTGTCTCAAGCCGACAATATCGAGTTAAGTGCGCGATTGGTGCGGGTGAGCGATGGGCAGGTCGCATGGGAAGATCAATTGCTGAGCGCGCCTGATGCGGCGCAGTATTTGCCATTGCGCACAGCGCGCGAGGTGGCGACCGCATTGGGACGGCCTGCTTCTGAAAGGATTTCCCAAACACCGGTATCAGCGAGCAGTTACAGGCTCTATCTGACCGCGCTGGGCCTTATCAAAGGGCGCGGCGTAGAACAGCGCGTTGCTGCGGTGGAAATCATGGAGCAGGTGACCGCCCAAAGCCCTGCATTCGCCGATGGCTGGGCAGGACTGGCCAAAGCACGCTATCTGAACCCCAATCCCGACACCAGCTTTGAAGGCGGCAATTGGGGTGAAGCAAAGCGGTTGGCGGAATACGCACTTACACTTGATCCCAAATCGGTCGATGCGCTGAAAGTTGCGGGCAGTCTGGACAACGATCCAAAGCAGCGGCTGGAAATGCTGCGCAAAGCGACGCAGCTTGATCCGGGTGATGCCGAAGCGTGGTTCTGGCTTTCGATAGCAGAACGGAAATCCATGCTTCTCGATGTGGACCCGCTTGCGAGCGCAACGCAAATGGTGGCGATTGATCCGCTATGGCCCGCCGTCTGGCGGGCATCGGACACGGCCGCAGAGTTCGGTCAGTTGGAAACCGCACGAAAGATTGAACAGGATATCCTCTCCGCCGCTGTGACGCCTTCACAGCGGTATCTGGCCGAAGGACGGCTGGCGCGGCTGGAAGGGGATTTCTCCCGCTTTTTCGAACTGAGCGTTAGATCGGCCCCCACGGAAACCCCGGCAGAGCGGCGGTATGGCTCTGCCGTGGTGATGCGCATGATGCGTAAGATATTGAGGCTACCATTTGACGAAAAATTGCTTGCGGTAGTTGGGCCAGAAAGATCCTTTACACTGAGATTGAAGCGCGACGACCTGCCATCTCTCGCTGAATTCGATGCGGCAGGTTTTGGCCGGTCAGATGGACGCGAGCCCGGCTTTTGGGAGACCCGCTACATCGCACAATATTCGCTCCCAATGTTTTTGCGTCAGGGGCGCGAAGATGATTTGCTGAAATTGTATGATGCGCGCTTTTCCGATCATGCAGAGTTTCTGGAATATGCCGAAATGACCGGCATGAAAGAAATGATGATCCCGCAAGCGTCCTCTATCCTAGGAGCCGCATTGCAAAATGCGGGCCGCGAAGGTGAGGCCGCAGCCCACTTTGCTAGCGCTGAAGAGCAAATCGCGTTGTGGAGGGCAAAGGAGACCAAATGGATATTGCCGTTACTGTTTGAAATTGATGTCGCTGCAGCCAAGGGCGAGAATGATCGCGCTATCGCCCTGATCCGGCAATTGCCTGCTTATAACTGGCCGTGGATCATGGGCCACATCGATGCGACCTCCATCGGTCTATTAGGCGACAGCGCATTGCACGATGACCTGCGCAAGCTGCCCGAAGTGCGCGCAGTGCTGGATCCGATTGAAGCAAAGATCGCGCAGGAACGGGCAGAGATACTGGCGCTGGGTCTTTAACCGCCAAATTTGTCTCGAAACCAACGCTGTTTCCGGTCGTTGTAAAGCCGATGCAGGGCGACCATCTGGGGGCTATCCCAACGACGGCCGTCTACACCTCTTTACATCTGCGAACATTTCCGGAACAAACCTGCTGCATGTCTCTTACAAAAATTTCAGTCCGCGGTGCGCGTGAGCACAATCTCAAAGGCGTCGATATCGATCTGCCGCGCGATGCGCTGATCGTGGTCACGGGCCTGTCGGGCTCGGGCAAGTCCAGCCTCGCCTTCGACACGATCTATGCAGAGGGGCAGCGGCGTTATGTCGAAAGCCTTTCGGCCTATGCGCGCCAGTTTCTGGAAATGATGCAGAAACCCGATGTCGAGCACATCGACGGACTGTCGCCGGCAATCTCCATCGAGCAGAAGACGACTTCGCGAAATCCGCGTTCGACCGTGGCGACCGTGACCGAGATTTACGATTACATGCGCCTGCTGTGGGCGAGGGTGGGCGTGCCGTATTCGCCTACGACCGGAAAGCCGATTACCGCGCAGTCTGTCTCGCAGATGGTCGATCGGGTGATGGAACTGCCAGAGGGCACGCGCGCCTACCTGCTCGCGCCCGTGGTGCGCGGGCGCAAGGGTGAATACCGCCGCGAACTGGCCGAATGGCAAAAGGCGGGCTTTACCCGCGTGCGGATCGACGGGGAGCTGTATCCGATTGAGGAAGCACCCTCGATCGACAAGAAATTTAAACACGATATCGAGGTTGTGGTCGACCGGCTGGCGGTGAAATCGGGGCTGGAAACGCGGCTGGCGGATTCGTTCGAAACGGCGCTGAAACTGGCTGACGGTTTGGCTTATGTGGATTTGGCTGACGGCGTCGTGCCCGGGCGCGAAGAAGAAGCAGAAGGCGGCGGCGCGATGAAGGGCGCGGGCATCCCCGCCAACCGCATCGTTTTTTCGGAAAAGTTCGCCTGCCCGGTTAGCGGATTTACTATTGAAGAGATCGAACCGCGCCTGTTCTCCTTCAACTCGCCTCAGGGTGCATGTCCGACCTGCGACGGGATTGGCGAAAAGCAATTGTTTGATGAACAGCTTGTTGTCCCGAACGAGGCGCTGACCCTGAAACAGGGCGCGATTGCTCCGTGGGCGAAATCGAACCCGCCATCGCCGTATTATATGCAGGTGCTCAGCAGCCTTGCGAAGGCGTATGATTTCACGATCACCACGCCGTGGAAGGATCTGGACCCCGATCAAAAGCTCATCATCTTGCACGGCACCGGCGGAATGCCGGTTGCGCTGACGTTCAAGGACGGGCGCAAGCAATACACCGTAAATAAGCCGTTCGAAGGTGTGATCGGCAACCTCAACCGCCGGATGTTGCAGACGGAAAGCAACTGGATGCAGGAGGAGCTGTCAAAGTTCCAGACCGCCCAGCCATGCGAGACCTGCGGCGGCAAACGGCTCAACGAAAAATCGCTCGCGGTGAAAGTCGCCGGCACCGACATCGCCCAGCCGACGGTGATGAGCGTGTCGGATGCGAAAGACTGGTTCCTCGCGCTCGATGCCAAGCTGACCGACCAGCAATCGCAGATCGCCAAGGCTATTCTGAAAGAGATCAACGAACGGCTCGGCTTTCTCGACAATGTGGGGCTGGATTACCTTAACCTCGACCGGACATCGGGCACATTGAGCGGCGGGGAGAGCCAGCGCATCCGGCTCGCCTCGCAGATCGGCAGCGGGCTGTCGGGCGTGCTGTATGTGCTCGACGAACCCAGCATCGGCCTGCACCAGCGCGACAATGACCGGCTGCTCGAAACGCTCAAACGCCTCCGCGATCTCGGCAACACGGTGATCGTGGTCGAGCATGACGAGGACGCGATCCGTCAGGCGGACCACATCGTTGACCTCGGCCCCGGCGCGGGTGTGCGCGGCGGCGAAGTGGTGGCGCAGGGCACGCTCAAACAGATCCTCAAATCGAAAAAGTCCCTCACCGCCGATTACCTCACCGGGCGGCGCGAAATCGCGGTCCCGCAGGAACGGCGCAAGGGCAACGGGCACAAGCTGACGGTGAAGGGGGCAAAGGCAAACAACCTGAAAGATGTGACCGCCTCCATCCCGCTCGGCACGTTCACCTGCATCACCGGCGTATCGGGGTCGGGCAAATCGTCCTTCACCATCGACACGCTCTATGCCTCTGCCGCGCGGGTGCTCAACGGAGCGCGCGTTATCGCGGGCAAGCATGATGCGATCACCGGCCTCGAATATTGCGACAAGGTGATCGAGATCGACCAGTCGCCCATCGGCCGCACCCCGCGCAGCAACCCCGCGACATACACCGGCGCCTTCACCAATATCCGCGACTGGTTCGCCGGCCTCCCCGAAAGCCAGGCGCGCGGGTACAAACCGGGGCGCTTCTCCTTCAATGTGAAAGGCGGGCGCTGCGAACAATGCACCGGCGACGGCCTGATCAAGATCGAGATGCACTTTCTCCCCGATGTCTATGTCACGTGCGAGGAATGCGGCGGCAAACGATACAACCGCGAAACGCTGGAGGTGAAGTTCAAAGGGCACTCCATCGCGGACGTGCTCGACATGACAATTGAGGATGCGGAGAGTTTCTTCAAAGCCGTCCCCCCGATCCGCGACAAGATGCGGATGCTGAACGAGGTGGGGCTGGGCTATGTGAAGGTCGGCCAGCAGGCCACCACGCTATCAGGCGGAGAGGCGCAGCGCGTGAAACTGGCCAAGGAGCTGGCCAAACGCTCCACCGGACAGACGCTCTATATCCTCGACGAGCCGACGACGGGTCTGCATTTTGAAGATGTGCGCAAACTGCTCGAAGTGCTGCACCGGCTGGTGGAGCAGGGCAATTCCGTGGTGGTGATCGAGCACAATCTCGACGTGATCAAAACCGCCGACTGGATCGTGGACCTCGGCCCCGAAGGCGGCGTGCGCGGCGGCGAGATCGTCGCCGAGGGCACGCCGGAGGCCGTGGCGAAGGTGGAGCGCAGCTTTACCGGCGGGTATCTGAAGGGGATGTTGGGGAAGGGGAGCGAGAATCTGGCTTAATTTGTCAGAAGACTGCTACAACATGATTGTTGGTGAATGAGACAACCCGTCAAGCAAGTGGTATGGGTTGCAAGGCTACACTTTCAACACGGAACGACTTTTAGGAATGAAGAAAGCCCACCGCGTAGGTATAGTTAGCTATTCACATCCGCTTGAATAAAAGCGGTAGCTTTCTAGGCTTGAAACATACTAGTGCGCCCCGAAATAGGCAGTGGGAAAGCTAGATACGATGGGATCCATTAATCTTTCTCTATAAAAATGAATTTGTGCTTGTTAGCGCAATTCAATGCCAACCAAACTAAGGCCCTAAAACGGTATCTCTTCATCACCGCCGTGTTTTCGGGCAACCTCTAAGATTTTGTTGCGAGCTTCGTCCAGATCGCGGTCACTGAACCTGATTCGGAACGTTTTGAAGTGCTCTCCAGAATTGGTCAGTTCATAGCCGTCGACCTCAAAGAGATTTGAGACGGCAGTTAACATTTCTTCACTCACATTGGGAGGTACATCAATGTTAATGTAGCCCATTCTGAAGGACTCTGGCTCCGAGGGCTGGCTTCGGAATGAACCGCCCCGGGATTGCCGGAGGCCATTTGGTTTAAGTTATGCTGCCATGGCGGTGTCGTCCAGCATGGCATAGTATTGTTGTTCGGCTTCGGCGGGCGGGATGTTGCCGATTGGCTCCAGCAAACGTCGATGGTTGAACCAATCGACCCATTCCAGTGTGGCGAACTCGACGGCCTCGAAGGAGCGCCATGGTCCGCGGCGGTGGATCACTTCCGCCTTGTAAAGGCCATTGATCGTTTCCGCCAAAGCATTGTCATAGCTGTCGCCGACGCTGCCAACCGATGGCTCGATGCCGGCTTCTGCGAGGCGTTCGGTATATTTTATCGACACATATTGCGATCCGCGGTCGCTGTGATGAACCAGGCCGCCGCGATGAACTGGCCGCCGATCATGCAAGGCTTGCTCCAGGGCATCGAGCACAAAGCTGGCATGTGCGGTCCTGCTGACGCGCCAGCCCACGATGTAGCGGGCATAGACGTCGATCACGAATGCGACGTAGACGAACCCGCTCCAGGTCGAGACGTAGGTAAAGTCCGAGACCCACAGCCTGTTGGGCGCCGGGGCATGGAACTGCCGGTTGACGCGATCCAGCGGACAGGGCGCAGCTTTATCGCTGATCGTGGTGCGCAACGGCTTGCCACGGATCACCCCGTGCAAACCCATATCGCGCATCAGCCGTTCAACGGTGCAGCGGGCGATGGCGAACCCTTCACGCCTCATCTGTCGCCAGACCTTGCGCACGCCGTAAACAGCGAAGTTCTCGGCGAACACGCGCGCGATCTCGGGCTTGAGTGCCAGGTCGCGTCTCGCTCGCGCCGACAGGCGCAATGGATCCCGCTGCTGCGCGACATGCTTGCGGTAAGTGGAAGGGGCGATCGGCAAGACCTTGCAGATCGGCTCGACCCCATGAAGCTCGCGGTTATCATCGATAAACGCGATCATCGCTTGAACGGGCGGTCGAGCTCCGCCTGCGCAAAATATGCTGATGCCTTGCGAAGAATCTCGTTGGCCTGACGCAACTCGCGGACCTCGCGTTCCAGCGCCTTCAGCTTGTCGGCCGTATCGCTTGGCACGCCAGCGCGCTTACCGCTGTCGACCTCCGCCTTCTTCACCCAATCGTGAAGCGTCTGCGGCGCGCAGCCGATCTTGTCGGCAACCGACACCACCGCCGACCAGCGGGACGGATAATCGCCTTCGTGATCCAGTATCATCCGCACCGCACGGGCGCGAACCTCCGGCGAAAACTTGTTCGTTGTCTTGCTCATAAGGACTCCATCTACTCAAGAGTTGGAGCCTCCGACAATCCCGGGGCGGTTCAGAACCTATTACGTTGGCCTCTAGAACCAATTGTTTCAATTGAAGCGACTTTACGAGCAAGGTCGTCAAGCCGAGATAAAACAAGCTCGTTCAATTCGACTTCGCGTGTTTGAGGCGACGCGACATCAACTATCACACTAGAAAGAAACGCATTGTAATCGTTTTCAAGCGCGAGCCTATATTTGTCTTTGATACTATTTTCTAGTTTTGAGAAAAATTCCTCCATCCCTAAAATGTTCAAATCCGGTGGATAGAATAGGGCCTCGAAGTCGCGTATGTCGAAAGGTATTTTTCCGCCCTCATTGCAAATTACGATTGTAGGCTTTTTCGAGGATAATCTTAGACCCAACTCGAACATCACATTTGGATTTAGATCGCTGATATCGACTATTGCAATGGGAAGGTTGAAAAGGTTTCCAACAATTCTTTCAGATATGCGGTCAGTTGCTGAACTCTCCCACACATTTTGAGGTTTGAATCCAGCGTTCTCAATGCAGCGATGAACGAGTTTCAAAACGCTTTTCCAATGTTTTTCTGAGTAATTCGAAGTAGCGGAAATTGGCATGACAATACCGCAGATCGGCGTATCATGATTTACGTCGTTTGTTTTTGGAGTCTGCGACTTCGCGCTCATACGGGTTTCTCTCAAAAGTAATGCGTCCATCGCTGTTCACTCATTATCTGCTAGCAAACAAGGCACGCCCTCGAAAATTCAAGGGCGTATCCACAATTTGGAATTTTGACGAAGCATTTGGATCTATTTTCAACCTAGTAATTCGCCTACCTAGCTGCGGGCCAATCGTTTGGCTTTCAGTCCTGAAATTCCAAATTCGCTCAAGAAATCTCGTTACTTTATTCATTGCGCGATACTTTGCGTAAGCCTGCTTATCTATAAAATGAGAGTGCTTTTGTTTTTCTCTTTTGCCCGTGCAGCGTGTAGCTTTAGGCAATAGGTAAGAAATCTCGTATAGCTCTCAGCTTTCGGGCATACTTCGGCCATTTTCCTACTCAACAGAACGCATGTATCGGACTTAGTGTCGTGCACAATAGGAGCCATCATGCCCAAGACCACACACCTTCCGCGTTCCCGCTATCCCGTCCGCCCCGGCGACGATGAATCGCGCCGTGCTCACTTCCAGCATTGGGAGCGGTGCGTTGTGCAGCCTGCGATTGAGGCGCGGAAGGGCGGGATTGCGCAGACCACGCCCGAGCAGCTTGCTCGCCATGCTCATAACGAGCGTGTGGTGCTTGGGCGCGGGTAGTGAGCTTGGTGCTTGGTTGCGGGCGCGAATTTTTGAGTTTTTCCAAGAGGTGAAGAGGAGTTTTTGTTGGGCGCCCTCAGGCGCCGGGCGCGGGCCATCCGGCCCGCTTGGCTACGCGCCATAAGGCGCGGCGGCCGGTCGGCCTTGCGGACCCTATCGGGTCCGAGACACTCCAAGCCATCGGCCTCGCGCCCTGATGCTTGGTGCCTGTCTGATGGCTTGGAATGGTGCGAGCCGCAGGCTCGCCAGCGCGCGACTGCGCGCCGCCGCTTATGCGGCGTAGCCAAGCAGCGCGGATGCGCTGCGCCCGGCGCCTGAGGGCGCCCAACAAAAAACCCCAAACAAAAAACTCCTCACCCCTTGGTCAAACCTCCGAGGCACTCACCCGCACCAGCACACCCCGCCTCATCCCTTCACCTTTCCCCTACGTAACTCCCCGCGATGGGATCGATACGAAGGAGAAAACACATGCGTGCATTACTCAAATTTCGGTCCGCTCAGGCGGCTGTTGTTGCCCTCGCCGCAATCGGCGTATTCACCGCGACCAATGCAGCTGCCGCGATCAATTCCAACATCTATATCGACGCGCGCGAAACCTTCGTGCTCGGCGGGAAACAGCCCGGCGACTTCACGGTAAAGGGTCAGAACAAAGGCGGCGTGACGGTCGAAGTGTTCGCCCGCGCTGATGGCACCTCCTCACTGCTTGCCACAATCGCGCCGGGTGAAAAGTTCGAACAGGACTTTCGGCAAGGCGAAGGCGCGCTGCTGCGCAACACCTCAGGCACAGAACGCGCCCACCTAAAAGTGCGTGTGACGGGCACGACCCGCAATCTGGGCATGAGCTATCAGGACTGGTGAGTTTTCCTACTCGCGCTCCAAAGGCTAGCCAGTCTTACCCAAACCCACGCTCACAGCTTTGAGCAACAACGGCGCGCAGCGCCGCAAGGGCGACCGCCCGCCCGCAGCGACGCGCCCGAAGGGCGCATGAGCGAGGAAATCGCGCCCTGGATGGGGTGCGCAAACAAAGGACTCTCCAACCCCCATGTCTTACGAAACCAGCTCCCCCTTCATCCCCGCGCTTCCTGCAATGCTCGATGCGCTCCCATCGGACACCGCGCGGGTGCCTCAGCATCAGTTCACGCGGGTGCGGCAGGCGGCGTTCCTGCGGCGGCTTGCCGATTGCGGGGAGGTGCGCAGCGCGGCGCGGGCCTCGGGCGTGTCGCATCAGTGCGTGTACCGGATGCGGCGGGCCTGCGCGGATTTTGCGCGGGGCTGGGATGCAGCCTTGCTCATCGCGCGCGAACATGCGGAGGAGGCGCTGGCGACCCGCGCGATGCACGGAACCGAAGAGCAGGTGTTCTACCACGGCGAGGTCGTGGCGACGCGGCGGCGGTTCGATTCCCGGTTGCTGCTGGCGCATCTCGCGCGGCTCGACCGATTGGAGGACCGCGCCGACACCGCGATGCTGGCAGGTGCGTTCGATGCGGTGGTGGAGGCTTTTGAGCATGCGGGCGGGGATGATGCCGGGGCGACGGGGCCAGTGCTGCCAGCGGATCTGGGGGCGTTGACGGGGGTGTATGGAGAGGGCGGAGAAAAGGGTTCAGGACCGTGTCACACCCGGTCCATGTCTCGCTTTGCCGAGGGGCCAGAGGATGGGGACGCGGATGGGGATGAGCGCGCGCCGGATGATGCGCCGACCTCGCTCGACACCAGGCTGGATGCGATGGAGGCCGCGCGGCCCGATGGCGTGCCCACTGCGGGTCAGGCAGCGGCGGGAGTGGAGGAGGCGGACGCGCTGGAGGCCGCGCAGCTCGCCGCGTTCGAGGCAGGGGAGGCGAGGTGGTGGGAGGCGCGTGCTGAGGATCTCAGCTCAGTTGACGATGTCGAGCTCAACCCGGGCGTGGCCGCTGGCGATCAGGCCGATCTGCTTGGCCGCGGCGCGGGACAGGTCGATCTCACGCCCGCGGGTGAAGGGGCCGCGATCGTTGATACGCACGGTGACGGTGCGGCCATTGCGGGGGTTGGTGACGCGGACCTTGGTGCCGAACGGCAGCGTCTTGTGAGCGGCGGTCATGGCGTTCATGTTGAACCGCTCTCCATTGGCGGTGCGGCGGCCATGAAACCGGCGGCCGTAATAGGACGCGACGCCCGTGCCGAGGGTGCGGATGATGGGATCCTCAACCGGCGGGACGAAGACGGACAGATCAACAGCGGTCGCGGGAACGCGCAGGTCGGGGCGGGGGCCGTTGAACGGTTCGAATTCGTCAAATAGAGGAAGTGCCTCGCTCTGGGCTAGCTCGGCCAGCGCGGTTGATCGCTCGGCGGGCGGCTGCGGATCATCGGCTGCGGCGGCTGTCAGAGGCGCGCAGACCATGGCAGAGGTAAGGGCCAGCACGGCGAGCGCCGCACGCGAATGCAAAGGCCGCGCTCCGAAGCCGGGCACATGCAGGTTCGTCTTATCCACTCCCATCCGGCTCCTATATGCTAGGCTTCGATCCCAGCGCAATTGCTGGGCGGCGCAGGCGGCACGAAGCGTTACAGAAGAGCGTTGGATGGTGTGCACAGGGGCGCAAAGCAAATGGGGCCGGCATTGCTGCCGACCCCACTCTCACCAGCGCGTGGTCTTTCGTCTCTTTCGCACCCGAAGGCGCGTCCGTTTCAAAAGCGCTTGGCGCCCGATGTCTTTCCGCGTGCCCTAAAGCCCGCGTTCTGTCACCGGCGCTCGCGCCGGCATCCGATCCTGCTTGCGGTGTGCTGCATTCCCTTTGGGCCGAAACCCTCCGTTCCTGCGGCGCACCCTGGGGCAGGGCCGAGACCGATGATCTGCTGGTGTCTGCAATCTCAAACAGTTGCTTCCGGTTTGACCCTTCCGCTTCCTCAATCGCTGACCAGATCTTCGGTCTATCCGATGGCGTCGTTTCGCTCTGTCCTCAAACAATCCGATTTGCCTTTGGCCGAAGCCTTTTGCATATCGTCTCTAATACAGCGCGTGGACAGTCGCCAACGCATCTTCGACCTTCTGAAGTCTTTGAAATCCAGCACCTTGCGGGCTGTTTCTCGAAGCCTTCTCGTTTCGAAGACAAGTTGAAATTGAGCCCGAATCTCCAACTTCGCAAGAGTTGCAAGGCCGAGTTATCCACTTTTGCCCAGATCACTTGTGGACGGCAGTGGAAAAGTCATCAATTCGTCGCATTCGCCGATTTTGGCTTCCAGAAACGTCGCCCCAGCGCCTGTTTTCAGCGCAATATCGGCTTGATTGGAACCCGATCGGACGCGCGACTCGCCTTAAAACGATCACGCATCCCGTTTGGCGAGCAGTTTGAGCCGCAGGGCGTTCAATTTGATAAAGCCTTCTGCATCATGCTGATCGTATGCGCCTGCATCATCTTCAAAAGTGACATGCGCCTCTGAATACAACGAATGCTCGCTTTTGCGCCCGACGACACTGGCCTGGCCCTTGTAAAGCTTAAGCCGGACCGTGCCTGATACCTTCTCCTGGCTCAGGTCTATCGCGGCCTGCAGCATCTCGCGTTCGGGGCTGAACCAGAATCCGTTGTAAATCAGCTCGGCATATTTGGGCATCAGCTCGTCTTTGAGGTGCGCTGCCCCGCCGTCGAGCGTGATCTGTTCGATCCCGCGATGGGCCCGGGCATAGATTTCGCCGCCCGGCGTTTCATACATGCCGCGCGATTTCATGCCGACGAAGCGGTTCTCCACCAGATCGAGCCGACCGATACCGTGACGCTGTCCGAGATCATTGAGCGCCGCCAGCAGGGCGGCGGGGCTCATCGCAGCACCATTGAGCGATACGCCATCGCCGCGTTCAAAGCCGATTTCGATATATTCGGGTGTATCGGGCGCATTCTCGGGATGATCAGTGCGCGAATAGACATAATCGGGCGTCTCTTCCCATGGATCTTCGAGCACTTTGCCCTCAGACGACGTGTGAAGAAGGTTTGCGTCGGTAGAGAACGGGGCCTCTCCGCGTTTATCCTTCGGAACAGCAATCTGATGCTCCTCGGCCCATGCGATCAGCGCCGTTCTGCTGGTCAGATCCCACTCGCGCCAAG
This sequence comes from Erythrobacter sp. MTPC3, assembly GCF_042854385.1. Taxonomy (NCBI): domain Bacteria; kingdom Pseudomonadati; phylum Pseudomonadota; class Alphaproteobacteria; order Sphingomonadales; family Erythrobacteraceae; genus Erythrobacter; species Erythrobacter sp. MTPC3. The sequence continues at coordinate 111,414 of NZ_BTGP01000008.1, read as the reverse complement.
GGGCGATGACCTCGATATTCGGATCGAGTGCATAAGCTGAAAGCTCGAAACGCACCTGATCGTTACCCTTACCCGTTGCACCGTGCGCAATCGCGTCGGCGCCGGTTTCATGCGCGATTTCAACCAGACGCTTGGAAATGAGCGGCCGGGCAATTGATGTGCCGAGCAGATAGTCCCCTTCGTACCGGGCGTTTGCGCGCATCATCGGGAAGACATAGTCGCGCACAAACTCTTCGCGCAGGTCTTCGATATAGATGTGTTCGTCAGGGATACCCATCAATCGCGCCTTGTCGCGTGCGGGCTCAATCTCTTCGCCTTGGCCAAGATCGGCAGTGAAGGTCACCACTTCCAGCCCGCGTTCGACCGTCAGCCATTTGGCGATAACGCTGGTGTCCAGCCCGCCGGAATAAGCGAGAACGACGCGTTTGATATCTTGACGTTTACTTTCGGACATTATCGGTTTTCTCCGGGATTTCGTGGTGGCGGCTACCAGCGTGTCAGGCTGTAGGCAATCATCCAATTGGCGCGCATGGTCGCGCTGGTAATTCAGGGGTGCTGCGGGGCCGGCAGGGCAAGGGTCTTGCCGTAGCAGTCGCTCTCACCGATATTCGCCTTGAACGGGATGGGAGAATGCAATGCTGACGATGTGGAGCAAAGCGCGCGAGATGGCGCAGCTGGCCCCGCCAGAGCGTAATCGCTGGGTCGATTTCCTGCGTGCGCTCTCCATCCTTGCAGTGGTTGTCGGCCACTGGCTGGTCGCGGCCCCATATATTGACGGCCAAGGCGATGTTCAGGGCGGGCATTTGCTCGGTATTCTGCCGTGGTCGCAGTGGCTGACCTGGGGATTTCAGGTCATGCCGATCTTCTTCCTTGTGGGCGGATATTCCAACGGCGTGAGCTGGCAGGCGCAACTGCGCAAGGCGGAAAAGGGGCGCAGCGGCGTTTACCGCGACTGGTTCGCCAGCCGTGTGCAGCGCCTGATTACGCCCGTTTTCCCCGTTCTCGTCCTATGGGCAGCGCTGGCCGTGGGCATGACTCAGGCCGGGATGGAGCGATCGCAGGTCCGCATGGCGACAGAGCTGGCGTTGATCCCGGTCTGGTTCCTTGCCGTGTACCTGCTGGTCACCGCGCTGACGCCGATCACGCACCGCGCGTGGAAACGGTTTGGTCTGGCAAGTTTCTTTGCCTTGGCAGCGGGCGCGGTGCTGGTGGACTGGCTGACGCTTTCGCAGGATGTCCCGTACATCAACTTTATCAATTTCCTGTTCGTGTGGGTGGGCATTCACCAGCTTGGCTTTGCATGGAATGACGGCGTTTTTGAGGGCCGATTAAGGGCGCCCGCGTGGTTTGCCGCCGCGCTTGCGGTTTTGATCGCACTTACTGTTTTTGGGCCGTATCCGGTCGCCATGATCGGCGTGCCGGGTGCAGAGATTACCAATTCAATGCCGCCTACTGTCGCCCTGTTGACGCTTGGCGTGATGCAGGCGGGCCTGGTTCTCACGCTTGAGCCTGCGGGCCGGGCGATGCTGGAGAACGTCGGTATCTGGACCGCAACAGTGCTGATGAACGGTATGATCATGACCGTTTATCTGTGGCATCTGACCGCGTTTGTGCTGGTGATGGTGTTTGCATGGGCCGCTGGCGGTGTTGGTCTTGATGTGTTTCCGGGGACCGCCGAATGGTGGTTTACCCGTCCTGTATGGTTCGCGCTCTATATCCTCGCGCTGCTACCCATGATTGCGATCTTTGCGCGGCATGAACGGTCATTCGGACCGGTTCGCGGAGGGCGGGTCGTGCCCAAGATACGCGTTGCAATCGGCGTTCTGCTGATCTGCATCGGTCTGGCGATGACCGCCGCGATCTCCATTGCCAGCCCGGAAAGCCTATCGGGTATCCGGCTGTGGGTCGTCGCGTTCCCGTTTGTTGGCGCAGCGTTTCTGGGTTTTGGTCCGATCTACCGCTTCATCAAGAACCGGCAGCCGGCCAGCGGTTCAGCTTCGTAAAAGCCGCTTCTCCTCAGCCGCGATGTACTCTCGAGAAATTGGGAGGGCATGGCGGCTGCGGGCGTACTGGATCTGGTAATTGCACATGCTGCCATATTCAAAAACGGTGGCTGCGCCTGCCAGATAGAACGTCCACATTCGGTAAAACCGCTCATCATACAGCGCGACAATTGCGTCTTTGTTGGCGAGGCAATTGGCATACCATTGGCGGATCGTCTTGCCATAATGCAGCCGGAGCGTTTCGACGTCGGTTGCGATCAGGCGAAATTTCTCCGAGGCGGCGACAGTTTCCGACAGGGCCGGGATGTATCCGCCGGGAAAGATGTATTTGCGCGTGAAAGCGTCGGTTGAACCGGGTCCGCCCAAGCGACCGATTGTATGGAGCAACATGACGCCATCATCGGTGAGAAGGTTGGCGCAGGCCTGAAAGAACGTTTCGAATTGCGGCTGGCCGACATGTTCGAACATGCCCACCGACACGATCCGGTCAAATGTCCGGCCTTCGGCGGCAAAGTCGCGGTAATCGACGAGTTCTACGCTGACCTTGTCTTCGACGCCTGCCTTTTTCACGCGCTCCCTTGCAAGCTGCGCCTGCTCTTCGGATAGGGTAATGCCGGTGACGTGCACGTCGTAATGCTGCGCAAGATAGATCGCCATTCCGCCCCAGCCGCAGCCGATGTCCAGCACGCGCTGACCCGGCTCGATCGCCAGCTTCGCTGCGATATGCGCCAGCTTGGCTGTTTGCGCCTCTCCCAGTGTCATATCGTCCGAAGGCCAATAGGCGCAGCTATACTGCCAATGCTCGCTATCCAGCATCAGCGCGTACAGATCGTTTCCGATGTCATAATGGTGCGCGACGTTCTGTTTGGAGCTTACAGCGTTGTTGACCCGCTCTGCGGTGTAGCTGGCGCGGTTTAAGATGCGCCTCAGCAGTTTTGGAGGGCCGATTTCGCCGCCTTTGTCCCACGGATTGTTGGCGCGGAGCAGTGTGACGAGGTCCATGACATCGCCCTCTTCGATCAAGAGCCGTCCGTCGATGAACGCTTCTGCCGCGCCCAGTCGCGGATCCATAACGATATCGCGCGGCACCTTGCCGTCTGTCAGGCGGATTACAACCTCGGGAAAGCCGTCAGCCGGTTCACCAAAGACGCTCGCGCTGCCATCGGCGAACACAACGCCAAGCCGTCCGCGTGTCACGCCGCGGCTTAGAAATCTTTGCAGAAGAGCCTTACTCATTGAAAAACCTCATCATCGGTGTGTCTGGGGCCGCATCAAGAATGCCGCCGCTTTTCTAGCTGTCAACGATGGTTTACTACGGAAACATGGCAAACGCGAAAACCATTCCGACCAATGCCTCAGTCGATGCGTTTATCGACGCGGTGCAGCCAGAGGCGAAACGCGAAGAAGCGCGCGTGCTCAATGCGATTTTCCGCAGGGTGACTGGGACCGAGCCGCAGCTTTGGGGGCCAAGCATGATTGGATACGGCGACTACCGCACCGTCTATGACAGCGGGCGCCATGTTCACTGGATGCGCAGCGGCTTCAGCCCGCGCAAAGCCAAGCACTCGATCTATCTGATGGGCGGCTATTGCGACGATGCAGCCGCGAAAGAGCGTGAAGAGGCATTATCGCGTCTCGGCAAATACAAGACCGGCAAAAGTTGTCTCTACATCAACAAGCTGGCCGATGTTGATCTGGACGTGCTTGAGGAACTGATTGCGAAAGACTGGGCGGCGATGAACCGCATCTATCCCAAGGACTAGTGCCGTTTTCAGATGCCGGCATACCATTGGTAATTGCCGTAATCTTCCCAAAAGCCGCCTTTGCCATCGCCAATGTCCGCCAGATCGGCGACCGCTTCGATAGCGGTCAGATACTTGGCGTGTTTGTATCCCAGCTGCCGCTCGATACGCATCCTGAGCGGAGCGCCATTTTTCTCTGGGATGGGCTCTCCGTTCAGCAGATGGGCGATGATCGTCTGCGGGTGGTAGGCATCAACCATATCGACGCTTTCGTAATATTCGCGCTCATACAGAACGTCAGCGCAGCGAAACACGATGAAGTTCGCCTCTGGCCTGACGCGGGCCCGGTCCAGCAGGTCTGAAAGCTGCGGGCCGGTCCATTCCCCGATAGCGCTCCATCCTTCTACACAATCGTGCCGTGTGATCTGGGTTCGCTGGGACAGGGAGCGGATTTCCTCCATCGAAAGGCTAAATGGTGCCTCCACCAGTCCGCCAATTTCCAGACGCCAGTTCGCAAACCCGTTTGCCAGATCGGAGCGATAGGCGTCGCTATCGACTGTGAGCGATCCGTTGCCCTTGAAATTGGGCGAGAGGTCTTCGCGCGAAAATTCAGGCGCGAGCCGCTGCCGCCCGGCAAGGGTCCGATGCGCCGCGCGGTGCCATTCTTCTGCGGTGTCGAACAGGCTTTGCCCAGTGTCGCTGCCAGCAATCTTGGAGCAGGCACCCGCGCCAAGCGCAGCGATCCCTGCCAGCAATCCCCGACGTTTCAGGTCAGCCATGTCCGCTCTCCTCTGTGCGGTTGCCGGTAATCATCGAGGTGATTTGCCGGATCGGTCCTGACAGCAGGACCATGACGATATGGACTACGAAAAATCCGAACACCGCCCAGGCAAATATGAAATGCAGGCTGCGCGCCGACTGGCGGCCGCCCAGCAAGTCTACAAACCACGGTGCCGCCGGTTCGAAACCGGGGCTGATGGCGAGGCCGGTGAACACCATCATCGGCAGCATCACCCCGTAAACCAGACCGTAGGCGATCTTTTGCAAGGCGTTGTATTTCGCATCGCCGTGTTCAAATTTTCCGCGAAGGTGCGCCTTTATATCCGCGGCAAAGGCGGACACGCTCCATTCCGACCTGTTCAGCGCAATATCGCGCCAGAAATGCCCGCGCACAATCATCGCGATCCAGATGGCGAGAAGGGCGACGGCAAACAGCCACGCGGCAAGATTGTGCCAGTCACGCGCTGCCGCCAGGTTGTAATTCTGTGGCAGAGTAGCCCAGCCGGGAAAACGGATCACGCTCGTCCATGCTTCGGACGGGTCAAAGCCTGCATTGCCCCAGTAAAGATACCGGTGCGCGTTCGAGATATTGAGGCCGGACATGAACAGCACGATCAGCGCCGCCGCATTGATCCAGTGCCACAGGCGCACCGCCAGACTGTGCCGTTTCTTCGCCATCAGTTCGTCTCCTTTTGCGGCGCAGGGCGCAGACGCGCCTCTTCGCGGGCCAGCCAGATGACATCACGGTCCTGATCCAGCAGGTGCTGCCCGCTGTCGATATAAAGCGTCTGCCCGCTGCGGAGCTGTCCTGATGCGAGGTAAAGCGCCGCTGATACGATCTCGTCAGCGCCCGTCTTGCGCCCTAGCAGGTTGAGCCGGTGCGATATTTCGGTTTCATCCTCGCTTTGGTCGTGGCTGGCCAGAATGGCCCCCGGAGCGATCCCGTAAACACGGCCCGCCGGTCCCAGATCGCTTTTCGCGAGCATTCCGATGGTCGCGCTGAGCGCGTGTTTCGACATCGTGTAACTGAAAAAATCGGGGTTGGGATTGGCCAGTTTCATATCGGTGATCTGGATCACACACCGCTGCCCTGCGCTTTTTGCGTGAGCGAAAAACGATTGCGTCATGCGCGCGGGGGCGAGAGCGTTAACCTGCATCGCTACCCGGTTCGTTGCAAAGTTGATTTTGGTTGCACTGTCGTAATCAAAAACCGACGCGGAATTTATAAGGCAGCGCCAATCGGACAGCGTGCCCGCCAGATCGCGGATCATTGCGAAACCGGCTCCCTCATCGTTGAGGTCGCATTGCATTATCTGCGCAGATGGCAGCTGCGCCGCCAATCGCTCTGCCGGGGTAGCGGAAGAATTGTAGTGGATGACCACATGCCAGCCTGCTGCGGCAAATCCGCGGGCAATTTCGGCTCCGATGCGGGTGGCACCGCCTGTTATCAATACCGCTGGCTTGGTCATTGTCTGTATGCTTATCAGCGCGTGAAGTGCGGTTCAATCATGCCTGTGTCCGTTTGAACGTAAAGCGGCGCTGCCGCCCATATGGGAGACAGCGCCGCCTGCGACCCTGAAGACAGGGATAATTAACGGCAGCGAGCGCTTCCGCGGTCAATCTCGCGGCCCAGCACTGCGCCCAGCGCACCGCCCAGCAACGTGCCAATGGTCCGGTCGCCGCGCGTGTCGATGGAACGGCCAAGCAAAGCGCCGCCCGCCGCGCCAATAATCAGGCCGGTCGTGCCGTTGTCACGCTTGCAATAATAGCGGCCGTCGCGGCCCTGCCACACGCGATCTCCGCGGCGGACCCGGCGGGGTTCGACGTAATAGCCGTTGCGATCATAAACGCGGTCGCGGCGGTCATAATACCGGTCCCGATCACGGCGGCCATAGGCGCGCGCATGGGGCGGCGGATCCTTGGCGAGCTGCGTGGAGGACGAGCCGGTAACGATCTCTACTGGCGCAATGGTGGATGGAGCGATCTCAGCCGCCTGCGCCGGAGCCGAAACGGCGGCGAGGGCAGCGAATGAAGCGAATGCAGTGAGTATTTTCATGTTGCGAAGCCTTTCCCGTGAAGTACTTCACCCCATTTGGTTCAGATTAGTGGAACGCTAGATGAACGGCTCGTTGGGAAGGCGGGCCAGCGGATGAACCGATTATTGTGTGCGATGAACTGCGTGCGCGCGCCGATCCGCTAGGCCAGTTTCGCCTTGGCGCGCTCGCGAAGTTTGGGCGATAGGGCGGGCAATCCGGCGAGCTCCTCCAACTCGATCTGCGTGCCATTTCCTGCGATTAAAGCATTGAAAGCCCTGAGAACGCTCCAGTTTTCATCGCCCTTCTCAATCCGCTCCAGCGTATCGCCTGCAATCGTATCGCCGATTTCAATGACACGGAAATACCACCCGCACCGGCCCGTCTTGATGATACGCGCAACCATCCCTGCTGCTCCGGTTTGCGCGGAAAAGCGGTGTTCGATCTTCCAGCAAGGCTGGCGCGGCTGGCTAATCTGCAAAAGCGCGCTGCCGAGACGGAATTTGTCGCCAATATGCACGTCGCGCTCGCTCAGATTGCTCACTGCCAGGTTTGAACCGAATGCTCCGGGTTCATCGAGCAAGGCGATAGCGCCGAGTTGCTCCCGCCAGTAATGGTGATGGTCGAGTGGATAGAGATGCACCGCCATTTCGGGGCCGCCGTGAACCCGGCGGTCCGCCTGTTCATCTGGCGCAAAGCCGTCTGTGAGGATTTGAACGGTCCCTTCGCGCGGGCGCTTAGCTATCGCGCTTGTCTCTGCGCCGTTGTACGGACGCGCTGTGCCGGTGCAGATAGCGGAGACTGTTCGTTTCATAATGCCCTCACTGTAAGAGCCAGCCAGTCGCGCTGCGTCCCATCGGACCCGTTGCCGCGGTAGCGTTCAATCGAGTCGATTGAAAATCCCGCTGCTTGATAGGATTGTTCGAGCCATTCCGGCGAAGGCAGGTTCGTCCACCGGCCCAGCAGGTCACGCCCTTCATCAGGATGCTCGGCATCGCCCAGCTTGAAATTGGCAAAGTGCCATCCGCCCGGTTTCAGCGCCCGCCTGATCGCTAACAGCACCGGCGGCAGGTCCGCGCGCGGCAGGTGCAGCAAGCTGGCATGGGCCCAAACCGCATCATAAGCGTGTGTCGCGGACAATTCGTCAAAGCGCATTTGCCGAGCGTTCACACCGTGACGCTCATTCGCCTTTTTGACCATTGCAGCGGTACCATCGGTTGCATCTACCAGAAAACCGCATTCGATCATGTGGGCCGCATCGCGCCCGCCGCCGCAGCCAAGCTCCAGAATTGACGATCGCGGTTCCAGCATCGCGAGAAACGGAGCCAAATGACGGCTCGGAGCTTGCGAACTGCTCACCCTGTAAAACGGCGCTTCCCGCTCGTAATAGGCGAGAGTGGCGTCGTCAGTCATTCCGCCGCTTCGGCGGCCTCTCGGTCGCGTTCGGCCCGGCTCTTTTTCTGCGCTGCCGTTTTCAGCTGACCGCATGCCGCATCGATGTCGCGCCCGCGAGGGGTGCGGACAGGGGCGCTGATGCCGCCCTCGAACACGATATTTGAAAAAGCCCTGATCCGGTCCGGGTCGGAGCACTCATATTCGGCGCCGGGCCAAGGGTTGAAAGGAATGAGGTTCACCTTGGCAGGCAGATCATACTGCTTGAGCAAGCGGACAAGTTCGCGCGCGTCATCGTCGCTGTCATTCTTGTCTTTCAGCATCACGTACTCGAACGTAATGCGGCGGGCATTGGACGCCTTTGGATAGTCGGCGCAGGCCTGCAGCAATTCCTCGATACCGTATTTGCGGTTGAGCGGGACGATCTCATCGCGCACTGACTTCGTCACGGCATGCAGGCTGATTGCCAGATTGACGCCAATTTCCTCGCTACACCTTTCCATCATCGGCACAACGCCGCTGGTGGAGAGGGTGATGCGCCGCTTTGAAAGGGCGAGACCGTCACCGTCCATCACAAGTTTCATGGAATCGCGAACATTGTCGAAATTGTAGAGCGGTTCGCCCATGCCCATCAGCACGATGTTGGTCAGCAGGCGGCCATCAGCGGTGTAGTGGCCGGTGTCTTCATTGTCTTCCAGCCCGTCCATCCGGCCTTTGGGCCATTCGCCCAGCGCGTCACGCGCCAGCATGACCTGGCCCACGATCTCCCCCGGGGTCAGGTTGCGCACCAGGCGCATTGTACCGGTATGGCAGAACGTGCAATTGAGGGTGCAGCCAACCTGGCTGGAAATGCACAATGTCCCGCGATCCGCATCCGGGATGAAAACCATCTCGAAATCGTGCCCGTCGTCGGTTTGCAGCAGCCATTTGCGCGTGCCGTCATTGGAATGCTGCGCCTCGACAATATGAGGCCGCCCGATGACAAAGCGTTCCGCCAGCCATGGCCGCATGGTTTTGGCGATATCCGTCATCGCTTCAAATTCGGTTGCGCCGCGGTGATAGAGCCAGTGGTAAACCTGTTTGGACCGCAGCTTGGCCTGTTTTGCGTCCAGCCCGGCGTCGAGGAACAGTTCCTGTATGCGCGCCTTGGGCAGGCCGATCAGATCGACGCGGCCATCGGCGCGAGGCGTGATTTCGCGTGTGATGGGGACGGGATCCACCTGTCCGGGGATCGGCATGAGTTCGGTGTCTGACATGATTGTCCCGTCATATAAGCGTGGGGGCGGCATAAATCAAAGCGTGCGCAGGCCCGCGCGCTAATGCCGCTGTCAAGAATGCGTTCCTGCGACTCGCCCGACTGTGCCTTCGCCTCGTCGATTCATACGCGAACACGCAATTCATCGACGGGTTTCAACCGTTTATCGCCATTTCCGTGCTCTATCTGCAACACCCCCTTGTTGTGTAATATTCATGAAACCAAACGACACTTTCTTTCGTTAAGACTATCATACCGGTCAACGAGCCGGGAATTCTACAACGGAGAAAACAATGCAAAAAACAGCAGCCCTTCTAATCGCAGGATCCATTTTCGCCTTTTCTGCGCCCGCAATGGCGCAGAGTGCGGACGATCCCTTCACCGGTCCCCGTGTTGAAGTCGTAGCAGGCTTCGATGCGTCACGCGCAGGAAGCAGCGTCGATAACGAACTCAATGAGAATGACGACCAGTCGATCGACGGTCTCGTTTACGGCGCAGCGGTCGGTTACGATTACAACGCTGGCGGTATCATCCTGGGTGTCGAGGCGGAACTGACAGATTCAACCGCAGAGACGGAATTCGACGACGGTGATTTCGAAGGTTTCGGTCTCGGCGACGTTGAAACTGGGCGTGACATCTATCTTGGTGCGCGCGTCGGTGCACTCGTAAGCCCGCAGGCTATGGTCTACGCCAAGGGCGGTTACACCAACGCCCGTTACAACCTGAATTCATCATTTGACGGTGAAGAATTCAATGAGCGGATCGACACCGACGGTTACCGTCTGGGTGCAGGCGTCGAATATGCGTTTGGCACCAACACCTTCGCAAAACTCGAATATCGCTATTCAAACTACAGCGATGCCGAGATCGATTTCGAAGGCGATGCACCCGACATCGAACTGGGTGATATCGATACTGATCGTCACCAGGTCGTCGCAGGCTTTGGCTTCCGCTTCTAAGCGAGACTTGCCGCAAAAAGAGGGCCGGGCTCGCACTGCGATGCCCGGCCTTTTTTCGTCTCGCTAAGGTCAGGCGGAGGTGCAGCCCACTATCGAGGCATCAATCGCCGTCGCAATCCCGACAAGGTCGTACTGGGCTGTAAAGCGCCGTCCATTTTTGTCGCGCCCTGATACGGTCATACGCTGTGCGGATCGCAAAGCCGCCACGATTGCCGCGTCCATCTGCCGGTCCTTGGCCCAAGCGTCGCGTCCGCGCGTGACGAGGCTGAAATTCCTGCCGCCGATCCTAAGGCGCACGGATGCGGCGCGAGGCGCGGCGGGAAGTCTGATATGGAATTGCCCGCGAATGCCCCGCTTTGGCCAATTGGCGACGCTGGCATAGGCGCCGTTCGATCCATCTCCGACAGGTTTGGAGATGGCGTAGCAACGCGTTCCATCGGCATCGCGGAATGCAGCCCAGTCTACATAGACACCGAGACTTTCCTGCGCCGAAAGCGGGGAGGATAGGGCCATCAAGGCGACAAGGCAGGCGATCTTACGCATAATCAATTGCCATGACTTCCCATTCCTTGACCCCGCCGGGAAGCCTTACGGTGCGCAAATCCCCGACAGATGCGCCTTTTAAAGCATGGGCCATCGGCGATTTCCAGCCTATCCGACCTTTGCTGGCATCCTGCTCGTCATCACCGACCAGTGTTACGTGGATGCGTTCGTCGTCTTCATCAGCAAGTTCAACGTGTGCACCGAAAAATACCCGGCCCTTGTCCGGTTGGTTGGAGGGATCGACCACGCGCAGGGCTTTCATCCGGCGTGCCAGATAGGCCAATTCTCGGTCGATCTCCCGCATTCGTTTGCGGCCATAAAGGTAATCGCCGTTTTCGCTGCGATCACCGTTTCCTGCCGCCCAGCTGACGATTTCCACGATTTCCGGCCGCTCTTTGCCAAGCAAATGGTCATAGCGCGCCTTTAGCGCCGCCATCCCTTGCGGCGTTATCGGTGGTCCGGGTTTTGTCGCCATGAGCGTGCTTTATGGCAGGAACGTATCGACCGTGCGCGGAAGACCGGCTTCTTCGGGATACATGTGAGAATAGCTCACCGCATTGCCGATCACGCGCATGATGTAATAGCGCGTTTCGAAATTGGCGGGGATTTTCTCAACCCACGTCACCCAGTCAATCTCGCCCTTGCGCGGATCACCGTTGAGGCGAAGCCACTGGTTCACCCGGCCCGGACCGGCATTGTAAGCGCCCACGGCAAGCGGGTAGGCGCCGCCGTAATAATTCATCATCCGCGCGAAATAGGCATCGCCCAGACGGATATTATAGCTTGGTGACCCGATCAGATTTGCCGACATATACTGGATACCCAGTTTGCCCGCCTGTTCCCGCGCAGTGCCGGGCATCAATTGCATGACCCCGCGCGCACCGGCGTGACTGACACGGAAACGGTCAAATTCGCTTTCCTGCCGGCTGATGGCATGAACCATTGTCCAGTCATTGACGGTCGGCACATTGACCGTGGGGAAGCCGACACGCTCAAATCCGACGAGACCATTTTCGCCAGATTCCATCCCGACAACAACGGCCATCTCTTCCAGCCCGGTCTCCAGCGCAAGGTTGTGCACCAGCATCAATTCTTCGGGCGTTTCGGCATCTGCGCCGATTGCCTCGAAGAAACGCCGCTCTGTCCGCCAGTCGCGGCGGTTCTCTGCCATCGCCCTGATCGCTTTAACCAGCGGCTTGTTCTCAAATTCGGCGCGCGCGGATGCATCGATCGCGAGCGAGGGCAGCGCGTTAAAGTCGGGCATCGGCTTACCCATCGCACCGAGCGCGAGCTGGCCGTAATAATAATGCGGGAAAGCGGCAGCCATTTCGAAATAGCGTGTCGCCTCAGCCTGCTGTCCGGCCTGCCGCGCCGCGCGTCCGGCCCAGTAAAAACCTTTTGACCGGGTGAGAGGGGTGCGAGCCGCCTTGCCATACCGTTCAAACAGAGGGGCAGCGCGCGAACCGTCATTCAGGCGCCACAGGGCATTGGTGCCGCCCATCCACATCAGGTCGGTGTAGCGATCACGCAGGCGGAAAGAGCCAAGCGAAATGTCCTGACCCGGCTCAAACAGGTCATCAATCTTGCTCGCGATCCAGACCGTATCGGCAGCGTTTGCAGACTTCGCCACTGCAAGGATATCGCCCAGCATTGCCTCGCTTTCCAAGGCAGGCGCGGTCGCGGTTGGACGATTGACCAACAGCTGGACAGCCTGCGGCAATTGCCGTTTGGACCGGTAATAGTTCACAAGGTTATGGACATAGCCTGCATCGCGCATTGCATCTGCGGGGATCGGCAGACCAGAGGCGCTGGGCGTAGTGCCGCGCACCAGTGCCAGACGCGCCAACGCCATGTCGCGTGCGCTGGCGGGAATGTTGACCAATTGCCGGACCGCAGCCTCGGCATTTTCCTTCCACAGCAGCGCGTCCATACGTGCGATGTGGTCAGCGTCCGTGAATTGCGAGCCGAACAGGCCCAGCAAATACACCTCGGACGGATCGCTCATCGTGCCGCTGCGCCATGCTTCGCGCGCAACTTCCAATGCCTCGGGACGCTGGACGCCTGCCAATGCCAAAGCATAACGCGCGCGCCCCGCGTTGGTCAGCGGGGGATGAGCATCGAAAAACCGCAAGATCTCGGATTGCGCTGGGGCTTCGTCTGTCAGCTGGTTTTCAGCGCGGATGCGGAGAATTTCAGTGCGCGGATAATCGGGATAGGCGAGGACAAAGCCTGCATAATCGCTAAAGCCAAGTTCACTGCTGGCTTGCAATCTTTCCCATTTTGCAATGGCTGCGTTCACTTCGCTCGGCTGCTGCGCGACAAGGTTGCTGCCTTGTGACTGCGCCGATGCAGGGGCGGAAACCGTGATGAGAGCAGCCGCTGCAACAGCGGCGAGGGCGAGGGGGGAGGAAGTGAATTTGAAGGCCATGCTGGACATCTTGCCGATCGTCTCCTTATCAGGCGCTTAACAAAGGGCACCGCAATAGCGATAAGGCCCCGATATCTTCGATTACTTGGTATAGTCAGGAAAATAAACAATGTTCAGCGGCTCAATTCCGGCTCTGGCGACTCCTTTTCGGGGTGGATCGTTCGATGAGTCCGCTTTCAGACAGCTTGTCGAATGGCAGATCGAAAACGGCAGCGCTGCTCTTGTGCCATGCGGCACGACGGGGGAGGCATCGACGCTTTCTAACGCTGAACATCACCGCGTAATCGAAGTATGCATCGAACAGGCCGCTGGCCGCGTGCCTGTGATCGCGGGCTGCGGCAGCAATGATACGATGAACGCGGTCCTGCACATGACGTTTGCAAAAAAGGCGGGGGCGTCTGCCGGGCTGTGCGTCGCGCCGTATTACAACCGGCCGAGCCAGGAAGGATTGCTCGCGCATTTCAGTTACCTTGCGGAAAACTGCGAATTGCCGATCGTGCTGTATAATGTGCCGAGCCGGACTGTCACCGATATCGAGGATGATACTGTGGTGGCACTCGTCAAAAAATATCCCGAACAGATCATCGCGATCAAGGATGCAAGCGGCGATCTTTCAAGGGTGGCGGATCACCGCATGGGCTTAAGCCACGATTTCTGCCAGCTTTCGGGAAATGACGAATTGTGGCTGCCGCACGCCGCAGCAGGCGGGAAGGGCGCGATTTCGGTCACGGCCAATGTCGCGCCCGCGCTGTGTTCGGAATTTCATGCAGCCATCGCAGCCAATGACCTGGCAAAGGCCCGCGAGCTGAATGACCGGTTGTTTCCGCTGCATTATGCGATGTTCTCCGACGCGTCGCCCGCGCCAGTCAAATACGCCCTTAGCCAGGTGCATGACTGGTTTGAGCCGGACGTTCGCCTACCGATCACAAGTGCAAGCGCGTCATCACGCAAAGCGGTGGACGCGGCGCTCGACCATGCAGGTCTGATCTGACCCCAAAGGATCAGTCCACCCTCAATCGGCGGGGTTGTGTTTCTTAACGAATTCGACCGAGGCGTTGAGCATCTGCTGACGGGTTTTCGACAGTGACAGGTAGTGGTCTTCTCCGTCCAGCGTGATCAGCTGATACGGCTTGCCTTTGTCTTTTAGAGCGTCAGCCATTTTGGACGAGTGGACGTAGGGAACAACCGTGTCATCCTTCCCATGGATCAGCAGGATCGGCGCATCAGCGTTTTCAGCAAAGCGTTCCGGTGACACCGCGTTCCACAGGTCCGGTTCGCCCAATTGTTCGCGCAGCGCCTGCCGGGTGACGCGCGTCTGGCCGCTGGCGGTGTAATCTTCACGGTACATGCGGCGGATGTCCGTAACGGGGGCCACAGCCACGGCGCAGCGATAAATGCCGTTCTGCAAGGTTACCCCGGCAAGAGCAGCGTAGCCGCCATAGCTTGCCCCGACGATGCAGGCGCGATCAGGGTCCACGATGCCGGCATCTGCCAAAGCTTTCAGCCCGTCGGATTTGTCAGTTTGCATTTTTCGGCCCCATTCGCCGTAACCCGCGCGGCGAAACTCTCCTCCCCGATGGGTTGATCCCCGAAAATTCGGCTGGAACACTGCGTATCCGCGTGAGGCAAAGGCCTGTGCCCACCAGTCGAACCGCTCGCTATCGTAGCTGTGCGGTCCGCCATGGGGCAGCATGACCAGCGGCAGATTTTTCGCCTCACGGCCCGGCGGAAGGGTAAGTATGCCGTCCATCTCGGTGCCGTCGGATGCGGTGTATTCGAACGTGGAAAACGGGCCGACATGCTGCGGACCGATTGCTGAGCGTTCATAGGCGAAAGCTTTAGCGCTGAGATTGGCGACATCTACGGTGAACCACCTGCCGCTGTCCTGCTGTCCGGTCGTCCGGACGATCACGTGGTTCAGATTGTCGCTCCAGTCGATCATGCTCATGCTGTATGCCGAAAAAGCGTTCTGGATTTTCCGCACAGCATCGGCGCGCGCGGGATCGTCGAACACCGGATCGCTGGCATCATCTTCTTTGGTGTAACCGGTCATGTAGCCTGTGCGTGCGTCGAAAAAGAGCTGGTCGACATCGACACCCTGCAAAAAACGTTCCGGCGTTCCGCCTGACAGAGGCACTTCGAAACGGCGCGACCGGTTCTGATCGTCGTATTCGTAGTAAATGACGGATTGGCCGCCCTTGCCCAGTCCGATGAGGCCGCTGCGGCCAGCTTCGGTTCGTCCTTCTGCGATGACCTTGCGGCTGGCATTGCGGATGGTCCAGCGCCCGCTGTTTAGATTGATATCATATGTCGCAGCCACATCGCCGTTGGCGTCGATCAACCAGTCATTATCGTGATCGCTGTCAGCGGCCAGCGCGATCCGTTTGGTGGAGTGGTCCTGCAAATCAACGCGGTAGAGGTAGGGGCGGCCATGGCGAAAATTCATTTCATTGCGGGTGCCGCGCACCAGCTCGATAGCTCCGAAAAATCCGTACCATTTGCCGCCGATTTGCCGGACGCCGTAATTGCCGAAAACGGAATCGACCAGATCGCGGCGGCTGGAGAAGACCGTCTCGCCAGCTTCGGAATTTCCGATGGGGATCGTGACCGCGATGGCAAAGTCGTATTTGTCAGCGGCAAAATTATAGCCGAGATCTTCGGTGATTTCGTAGGTCAGCAAAAGTTGATCTTCGCCGATCCAATCGAAAGTGCGCACTTTCATCGTGTCGACATTGGTCGACGAAACGACGTTCAAATTTTCATCAAACGCGACGAGCAATCGTTTGCCCTGAACCGTAACCAGTGCTGCGATGCGGCCTCCAGAAGGAGACAGCGCCGCTCTCTCGATTGCAGGCAGTTCGCCATATGCAGACAGCGGCGGAATATCGTCGGCCAGTGCCGCAGCGGGAACGCCAGCTGCCAGCAAGCCAGCCGCAATTGCTGAAAAAATGGAAAAAAACTTGCGCACATTGTGCATGGTTACGACCCCGCCCCAATTCCCTTAACTAGAGGCGACAATGGCGCAACTCCTTATACAGAACAACAGCTTTGTCTGGCTTTCATGCAAACGGCTTCATGGGTTTTCATCTGTCGTTCTTGCGCGTACAGGCAACAGAATTATGGCACGGCCCAAACCCAAGACTTTCGACAAGCAGAAAACCGTGGCGGAAAACCGCCGCGCGCGGTTCGACTACCATATCGAGGATAAATTCGAGGCGGGCCTTGCCCTGCAGGGAACCGAGGTAAAGGCCTTGCGCGCTGGCGAGGCGACAATTGCGGAAAGCTATGCCGAGGTAAAAGACGGCGAGGTTTGGCTGATCAATTCCAATATCCCCGAATACAGCCACGGCAATCGGCTGAACCACGAACCGCGCCGTCCGCGCAAATTGTTGCTGAATTCGCGCGAGATCGGAAAGCTGTTCGGCGCGGTTGAGCGCAAGGGCATGACACTCGTGCCGCTGTCGGTTTACTTCAACGCGCAAGGTCGCGCCAAAGTGGAGCTTGCACTGGCCAAGGGTAAGCAGGCGCATGACAAGCGCGCCTCCGTCAAGGAACGCGATTGGAAACGCGATAAAGCCCGCGTGATGCGCGAGCGCAGCTGACCCAGCCGCCGCGCCAGCACCGGCCTAAAATTTTTAGGCAGCACTGGCGATTAAGGCACTGGTCAGACGCGCTACGCTACCCATATGATCACGCATGCCCGCACACCTGTATCTTGATGTTAACCGCTTGCTTTGCAGCAAGACGAGGCGCACAGGCTGCGGGCCGTCATGACACAGAAACGCCCCGCCTCACCGCGCAGGAAAACCTGGGCATCGGACATGATCCGAAAATATATGCCCACGCGCGAAGAAATGGCGCGAAACCGGTTTCTGGCGCCCATCGCGCACCGTTTCCTCACCCCTGAATTGTGGCGATTTACCCGCCGGTCGGTCCCGCGCGGAGTGGCTCTCGGTCTGTTTTCCGCGTTTATCATCCCGATCGGGCAGATTTTTCTGGCGGCATTTCTTGCACTCCCCTCGCGGGCGAATATGCCGCTTGCCGCGCTGGTCACGTTTGTCACGAACCCGTTTACTCTGCCCGTCTGGGTAGTGGTCGCCAACCGGGTCGGGGCGTTCACGCTGCAGATTGATGCCGCGACCTCCGGTTATGCCAACGAACAGCTGGAAAGCGGGGCATGGAGCTGGCTTTCGGATTTTTTCGAGCTTGCCGGGGTCACAGCATTCGGCTTCATCGTGTTGGCGGTCCTGTCTGCCGCAGTGGGATATCTTCTTTCCAGCGCGGTGTGGAGAGTGATCATTGCGCGCCGCCGGGCAAAACGTCTGAAACGGATGGAAGCGCGTCTCGACCAACGGCTCAAGGCGAATTAAAGCCTGCGAGCAATAACCAGAACCGGGATTGTGTTCGCTTGAAACGTCTGACTGAAATGCAGCTCGCCGCAATAGAGGACGGGGCTGGGCCGCCGACTTCTGGCGGGCCGCTATTCGTTGGCGCATTGTTCGGTGCAGTCTTTGTCAGCGCCCTTCTGCTGTTTCTTGCCACTTCCAGTCTGGTGCTTGCGCTCACATTCGGGCTTGGCGTTTCGGTGCTGCTAGGCGGCCTGTTTGCGTTTGAACGGATGCAGGCAGAGCCTGAGGAGGCTGCGCTTTCCGCACCAGACTGGTCAGTGACGCTCGCCGCGATAGAGACTTCGGGCGAAAACCCCCAGGCTGTGGCGATTACTGACAGGGCCAATCGCCTCGTCTGTGCGAACTCGGCCTTTATCAAGGCATTCGGGGCGAGCAGCGCGCCGCCTTCGCTCCCTTTTGAGCGCACCGGCCTCGAAGCGATGACCCGGCTCGCACGGGAGGCATGGCGCGATGGTTCGGCGGAAATAGACAGCGTGCAAAGCGGCTCGGCTGGCGCAAACTGGTCTGTTTCAGCGGTAAGGGCAGGGCGGGGTGAGGACCACCTTATCTGGCGTTTCTCCATCGTTGCGCTCGAAGATGCCGACGTTCTGGACGATCTCGATCTGTCCGGGCCGTTCGGGCGTATGCTGACGCGTGCCGGCATTGAGACCGCGTTGACGACAGCGGCCGGCGTAGTGCGTTCGGTAAGTGCAGGCTTCGCAGAGCGCGCCGCGGGTGACGCCACCGCAACTCTGGTGGGGCAGGATTTCGTCTCCTTCCTGCGATCCGATGACCGTGACCGCATATATTTTGCGCGCGAGGGTAGAGGGGGCACTCCGCAGACTCTCGTCGATGTGCCTTTGATGGACCCCGCCATGGCTGGCGCGTCGTCCCCTGATGATAGCGCGACCTTGATGCTGATGATCGACAGCGGCGTGGGCATTGGCGGGGGCTGGGACGGAACCTCGCAGGCGGGGGTTGCCCAGTTGGAGGCTCTGCTCGGGCAGCTTCCTCTGGGGCTCGCCATGACCGACCGCGATGGCCGTTTCCTGTTTGGCAATGAGGCGTTTTTGCGATCTGTCGAGCGTGAGGGGCGCGGACTGCCTGCTTTCCCGACCGATCTGGCAGTACGCGAAGACAAGGCCGCTTTGTCCGACGCGGTGCGGCGCCACGGACGCGGCCCGGCCACCAGCGGCAATATGGCCGTGCGTTTGTCTTCGCAGCCTGATGAGCCGGTGTCTCTTGGGCTGGCCGGGGTCAGAGGGCTTGGCGATGCGGCCGTGCTGCTCAGCCTCAACGATTCCAGCGAGGAAAACCAGCTCAAGCGGCAAGTCGCTCAGGCGACGAAGATGCAGGCGGTCGGCCAGCTCGCTGGCGGTGTGGCGCACGATTTCAATAACGTGCTCACCGCGATAATCGGCACATGCGATCTGATGCTGCTGCGCCATACGCCGGGCGATAGCGATTACGATGATATCCAGCAGATCCGCGCGAATTCCAACCGGGCAGCATCGCTGACGCGGCAATTGCTCGCCTTTTCGCGGCAACAGACCTTGCGCCCCGAAATTCTGCAATTGCCCGATGTCGTCAGCGAAGTCGGCCCCCTTATCAAGCGCCTGCTGGGTGAGAAGATCACCTATTTCGTCCAGCATGACCGTGACCTTGGCCCGGTGCGTGCCGATCCGCAGCAATTGGAACAGGTCATCATGAACCTCGCGGTGAATGCCCGCGATGCGATCCAGTCGAATGGCCGCGGGCCAGGGCGGATTTCGCTCCTGACCCGCAGCATTCAGGCAAAGGATGTTCAAAAGCTCGGCTCGGAAATCTTGCCGACTGCCGATTACACCGTGCTCATTGTCCAAGATACAGGCGGCGGTGTCCCGCAGCAGGTGCTTCCCAAGCTGTTCGAACCGTTTTTCACAACGAAGGAGCAGGGCAAGGGCACGGGTCTGGGCCTCTCGACGGCTTACGGTATCGTCAAACAGTCGGGCGGATTTATCTTTGCCGACAACGTTACCGATTCGTCCGGCACGATGACCGGCGCCCGCTTCACGATCTATTTCCCGATCCATCGCGGCGAAGCGCCGAAACGCCGCGCCGCGCCGGAACCTGTCTCCTCCGATTGGTCGGTCGGAGGCCGGGTTCTGCTGGTCGAAGATGAAGACATGGTGCGCGCCGTCGCCGAACGCGCTTTGTCACGGGCGGGCTACGACGTGACGGCGTGTCCCGGCGGAGAAGAGGGCCTTGAAGCGATAGAGCAAGGTGGCAGCTTCGATCTCGTCGTTTCCGATGTGGTCATGCCAGGCATGGACGGCCCCGCCATGGTACGGGAAATCCGTAAGCTGCATCCTGACATGCCGGTCCTGTTCATGTCGGGATATGCCGAGGAACAGCTGCGCAAGGATATCGACATCCCGGATATGCACTTCATCGCAAAACCGTTCAGCGTATCCTCGATCAGCGACAAGGTTGGCGGAGTGATGCAATCGGCCAAGCAAAAAGCGGAAGCAGCAACGGGCTAACCGCCGCGTCTTTGAACTGAGCTCTAAAAAAGTTTTGTTCCACTCTTGTTCTATGAGAACAAATCCGATACATAATCTCTCCACAAGGGGCGGTCGATAATTCCTGATCGCATCTAGGCAAGCGAAGGAGAGCGTGCGATGGCTACTAATCTCAAGCTGGTAGAGAAGGAAAAAGACGTGGACCGTCAAAAGGCGCTCGACGCCGCACTCGCGCAAATTGATCGCGCATTCGGCAAAGGCTCGGCGATGAAGCTGGGCTCCAAAGAAGCGATGGAGGTCGAATCGATTTCGACCGGATCGCTCGGCCTGGATATCGCCCTTGGAATAGGCGGCCTGCCCAAAGGCCGCGTCATCGAAGTGTACGGGCCTGAAAGCTCGGGTAAGACAACTTTGGCGCTGCATGTTCTGGCAGAGGCACAAAAGAATGGCGGGACCGTCGCTTTTGTCGATGCCGAACACGCATTGGACCCGGTCTATGCCAGAAAACTGGGCGTCGACATTGATGAACTGATTATCTCGCAGCCTGACACCGGTGAACAGGCGCTCGAAATTGTCGATACGCTGGTTCGCTCGAATGCGATCGATGTATTGGTGGTCGATTCGGTCGCGGCGCTCGTCCCCCGCGCTGAAATCGAAGGCGAGATGGGCGATTCCCACGTTGGCCTTCAGGCGCGGCTCATGTCCCAATCACTGCGAAAGCTGACCGGTTCTATCAACCGTTCAAAGTGCATGGTGATCTTCATCAACCAGCTCCGCATGAAAATCGGCGTGATGTACGGCAATCCCGAAACCACGACCGGCGGCAATGCGCTGAAATTCTACGCTTCCGTTCGTCTCGACATCCGGCGCACTGGCCAGATCAAGGACCGCGATGAGGTGATCGGCAACTCGACCCGTGTCAAAGTGGTAAAGAACAAAGTCGCACCGCCGTTCAAGCAGGTCGAATTTGACATCATGTATGGCGAAGGCATCTCGAAAATCGGTGAAATCCTCGATCTGGGTGTGAAAGCCGATATCGTGGAGAAATCGGGTAGCTGGTATTCCTATGACAGCGTTCGGATCGGCCAGGGTCGTGAGAATGCGAAAACCTATCTCAAGGAAAATCCTGAAGTTTGCGACCGGTTGGAAGCCGCTATTCGCGGCCGCACCGACGAGGTTGCCGAGGAAATGATGGCGGGCCCGGACGCGAAGCCTGACGACTGATCCTCAAGCGGGCAAGTCTGCGATCGCTGCAGCGCCCGAAAGACCGGGAAACCGGCGCATGCCAGCCCATAATCCGGGTGCTGGCGGCGCCGGTTTTTCTGTTGCCGAGCTGGACGGTCAATCACACTGATCGACACGTTTGATCCGAGACAATGCACAGGGTGTCTTGTCCCCGGCGTGCGCATTGCCTAACTGCCAGCTCATGACGTCCACCAACGATATCCGCCGCTCGTTTCTCGACTTTTTCGGCCAGGCCGATCATGTGACCGTGCCCAGCGCGCCGCTGGTTCCCTACAACGATCCAACCTTGATGTTCGTGAACGCCGGGATGGTGCCGTTCAAGAACGCGTTTACCGGCCTGGAAACGCCTCCGGGACCGCGTGCTGCTTCTTCGCAGAAATGTGTGCGGGCGGGGGGTAAGCACAACGATCTCGACAATGTCGGATACACCGCGCGCCACCACACGTTCTTTGAAATGCTTGGAAATTTTTCATTCGGCGATTATTTCAAGGAACAGGCGATCGAGAATGCGTGGACATTGCTCACGCGCGAATGGGGATTGCCCGCTGAAAAACTGACGGCGACTGTCTACCATACGGATGATGAGGCGTTCGACCTCTGGCGCAAGATTTCAGGCCTTCCCGAAGAGCGGATTATCCGCATCGCAACCAGCGACAACTTCTGGTCAATGGGCGAGACGGGGCCATGCGGGCCTTGCTCCGAGATATTCTTCGATCACGGCGATCACATTCCCGGCGGTCCTCCGGGAAGCCCGGATGAAGACGGCGATCGCTTTGTCGAAATCTGGAACCTCGTCTTCATGCAATTCGACCAGCAGGCAGACGGGACGCGCCGCGATTTGCCGCGCCCGTCAATTGACACTGGAATGGGTCTGGAACGCATCGCCGCCGTCATGCAGGGCGTGCACAACAATTACGACACCGACACGTTTAAGGAATTGATCGAAGCATCGATCCAGCTTGCCGGTGATGCGAGCACGGACGATCGCCTCGCGAGCCACCGTGTGATTGCCGATCATCTGCGATCGACCAGCTTTCTGATGGCAGACGGCGTGCTGCCTTCCAATGAGGGGCGCGGCTATGTCCTGCGGCGCATCATGCGCCGCGCTATGCGTCATGCACACCTGCTTGGTGCGAGCGAGCCGTTGATGCACCGGCTTGTGCCCAGCCTGGTGTCGGAAATGGGCCAGGCATATCCCGAGCTTGTTCGCGGTCAGGCGCTGATCGAAGAGGTGTTGGAGCGCGAAGAAACACAATTTCGCAAGACACTTGATAAAGGTTTGAAGCTGCTCGACGAAGCGACCGTAGATATCGGCAGCGGCGGCGAATTGGACGGCGAAACCGCGTTCAAGCTCTACGACACATTCGGATTTCCTTACGACCTCACCGAAGACGCGCTGCGCGCTCGCGGTATCGGGGTGGACCGCGCTGGATTCGACGCCGCGATGGACCGGCAGAAAGCCGCAGCGCGCGCCGCATGGAAGGGCTCAGGGGAGGCGGCATCAGGCGAAGTATGGTTCGACATCGCTGAACGCGAAGGTGCGAGTGAATTCACCGGCTACGCCGCGACATCGGGCGAAGGTATCGTGGTCGCAATCGTCAAGGACGGGGCGGAAGTCGAAAGCGCTAGCGAGGGTGATGAGGCTGTCATCTTGACCAACCAAACCCCTTTTTACGGCGAAAGCGGCGGCCAGACCGGTGATGCCGGCACCATAACTTCAATCGAAGGTTTCAAGGCTGAAGTGAGCGATACGAGCAAACCTCTGGGCAGGCTCCATGCACATCACGCTATTATCAAGGCCGGCAAGGTCGAAATCGGCGATAATGTGCAGCTTGATGTCGATGAGGAACGCCGCAGCCAGATTCGCGCGAACCATTCTGCAACGCACCTTGTCCATGCTGCACTGCGCAACCAGCTTGGCGGCCATGTCACTCAAAAAGGCTCATTGGTGGCTGAGGATCGTTTGCGCTTCGACTTTTCGCATCCAAAAGGCCTGAGCCCAGAAGATATCAGCGCGGTTGAGGCCGAAGTGAACTCAGAGATCCGCGCGAACGAACCGGTTGCCACACGCCTTATGAGCCCGGATGAGGCAGTTGAAGCAGGTGCGCTTGCGCTGTTCGGTGAAAAATACGGTGATGAGGTCCGCGTCCTCTCAATGGGTCGCGCCAGCGATGGAGGCCGCAATTATTCGGTCGAGCTATGCGGCGGGACGCACGTCAATGCCACTGGCGATATCGGCCTGTTCCGCATCATCTCGGAAAGCGCGGTGTCCTCCGGTGTTCGGCGTATCGAGGCATTGACGGGTGAACCGGCGCGCAAATGGCTGGTGGAACGCGAGGAAGCCTTGAAAGCCGCAGCAAGCGTGATCCGTGCGGCCCCGGAAGACGTTCCCGCCCGTGTCGGGCAATTGCTCGAAGAGCGCAAGAAGCTCGAAAAAGAATTGGCGCAGGCCAAGAAAGCCCTTGCTCTGGGCGGCGGTGACGCTGGTGAGGGTGGAGCGCCAAATGCTGATGAGGAAGTCGGCGGGATCAAGTTTAGCGGTCAGATCCTAAACGGCCTGAGCCCGAAAGAATTGCGCCCATTGCTGGATGAAACAAAGCAGCGATTGGGATCAGGCGTTGCGGCGATCATTGCGGTCAATGACGGCAAAGCGAGCATTGCGTCGGCGGTAACAGACGATTTGACGAGCAAATTCAGCGCCGTCGATCTGGTCCGCGCCGGCGTAGAAGCCCTTGGCGGAAAAGGCGGCGGTGGCCGCCCGGACATGGCGCAAGGCGGCGGTCCGGACGGCGATAAGGCCGATGAAGCGATTGCTGCTGTAAAGGCCGTTTTGCAGGGCTGAACAGCAGCTGCCGATCAGGCGTCGGGCGTCTTCTTGGTCACACCGTCGCTTCCTTGGGAAAGGTCATTGCCGCCGGTATCGCCCGGCTGTCCGCGATCATCAGATGTCGGCGCCTTATCTTTCAGCGGGCCTTTCACGTTCTGCGGTTTGAATTTTTGATCGTTCGGGATTGGTTTGGTTGGATCGGTCATCGTTATCTCCTTCTACCAAACCAACGCGTGGCCTTTGAAAAGGTTCAGGATTTCTTGCCGAAGCCCAATTTATGTGTCTGACGCGGTTGTCGATGTGCGCAGTTTCGGCGGTTCCGACAGCTGACCGTCCCGTTCAAGTATGATCCGGTATTCATCGCGCTTCTCGTGGATCGAGGCAATGACAGGGCCCATCGCAACGCCAATATCGACGAGCACTGCTTCTGAAAGTTGCAGCGAACTTTCGAGGTTTTCCGGCACTGCATGGCTTGCCCCGGCACGGTACAGTTCCGCAGCGTGGTCGGTATCTCTCGCACGCGCCACGATGAGCAGGTCGGCATATTCCTTCCGAAGTTTCGATACGAGCCGCTGTGCCAGTACCGGCTCGTCCATAGTAAGCACCACTGCTGGCGCATTTTCGATGCCGAGATGATCCAGCGCGTCGCCGCGGGCCGCGTCGCCAAATGTTGCGCGGTACCCCAAGCGTTTTGCCCGGTCGATTATGTCCGGATCGGAATCGAGAAGGACATATGCCTGATCGTGCGTCACCAGCATATCCGCAATCAGCCTGCCCACACGTCCGCCGCCGATAATGATTGTGCGCGCCTCGCCTGTATCTTCCTCGGGAAGTTCGGGAACTGTCTCAACACGCCGTGCAATGCTGCGCCCCAGTTTTGCGAGAAGCGGCGTGACGGTGAGGCCGATCGCGGTGACAATTTGCCAGAATTGCGCGGTTTCCGTGTCGATGACGAGGGCACTGGTTGCGGCCGCCAAGACGATCAGCGTCGTTTCGCTGGGGCTGGCCATGAGCACGCCTGTCTCAGCCGCAGTGCTGCGCCGCGCGCCCATCATTTTCAGCAGAGAGCCTGTGACGACAGCCTTGAACGTCAGCACGCCGACAACGGCCAGCGCGATCTCGCTCCAGTTTTCGATCACGGTTAGGATATTGATGCTCATCCCGATGGTGATCAGGAACACACCCAGTGCGAGCCCTTTAAAAGGCTCCATGATCGTTTCGACCTCGTTGTGATATTCGGTCTCAGCAATGAGCAGGCCTGCGATCAGCGCGCCGACAATGGGTGAAAGGCCGGTGGCTGCCGTGGCAAGGCTGGCCCCGATAACCACCAGCAGCGATGCGGCAAGAAACAGTTCGGGACTCTTGGTGCGCGCAGCCTGCGAAAACAGCCGGGGCAGGGCGAACCGGCCAAGCACCAGCAGAAGCAGGATGACAAGTGCACCTTGCCACAGAGTTTCGGTAAGCGCGGTCCAGCCATCGCCATCGGCATTGGGCGCCAGCGCGCCGAGGATGAAGATGATCGGGACGATCATGATGTCCTCGAACAACAGCATGGAAAGTGCGGCGCGGCCAACAGGGGACTTTGTGCCCGAAATCGGCAACACAATGGCGGTAGAGGAGAAAGCGAGCGCAAACCCCAGCGCCAACGCCGAGGTCGTCTCCATCCCGCTGGCATAGCCAAAGAACCCTGCTGAAATGCTTCCGATGATCAGCAGCTCTAACGAGCCGAGGCCAAATACCAGCTTTCGCAGCTGCCAAAGACGGTTGAACGACAGCTCAAGACCGATGGCGAACAGCAGCAGGATGATGCCAAAATCGGCAAAGGGCTGTAATCGTTCCGGGTCAGATATTGTGACATAATTCAGCCAAGGTATCTGCTGGACCAGCGTGCCTAGGCCAAATGGTCCTACCAGCACGCCGATCAGGATGAACCCGATGATCGGGGTGATCCGAAACCGGGCGAACACCGGTATGACAATGCCCGCCGCGCCGAGGATAACCAGCGCGTCCGACATTATCGGTGAAAGGGTGAGTTCGCCCGCCATGTCTGATCGCTTACCCGCAGAATGTCAGCGTGTCATCCGCCGCCTGCGGTGGAAGGGCCGATTGGTTTGGCCGCAGCATCCTGACCCTCATTGGGCAGGCCCAAGGGATCGGAGATATTGCCCACCCGCTTGTCCCATTCGATCCGGTAAAGATCGAACCGGCGATCATGCAGGTTCTGCACTGTTCCCTCTGCGCGGGCCCAGCTGAGGTCGGCAAGGTTCACATCGCTGATGGTGAGCGTTTCGACATTTTCACTCGCCTCAGCCGCGATTCCGTCTCGCGCAAATGGGAAATCGCAAGGGGTCAGGATACAGCTTTGCGCGTATTGAATGTCCATATTGGCGACATTGGGCAGGTTGCCGACATTGCCGCTCATAACGACGTAGCACTGGTTTTCGATGGCGCGGGCTTGGGCGCAATATCGCACGCGCATGTAACCCTGACGGCTATCTGTGCAGAACGGGACGAAGATGATCCGGGCGCCTTCATCGACAAGGCGGCGGGCCAGTTCCGGGAATTCGCTATCATAGCAGATGAGTACGCCGATGGGGCCGCAATCGGTGGGGATGGCGTCAATGCTGTCGCCCCCTTTGATATTCCACCAATATGCCTCGTTCGGTGTGGGGTGGATTTTCTCCTGCGCGTGGATCGATCCATCGCGCAGGCAAACATAGGCGACGTTGTGAATGTCACCGTCCGGCATGCGCGTCGGGTGCGAACCGCCGATTATGTTGATGTTGTAAGACAGCGCCATTTGAGAGAGGCGCTGGCGGATTTTGGGTGTATATTTGCTCAGCAGCTCGATCGATTCAAGCGGGCTTAACTCTTCGTCTTCGGCGCTCAGCAGCATGAGCGTGAACAGTTCGGGAAAGACGATGAAATCGCTTTCATAATCGGCTGCGACATCGACGAAGTATTCGACCTGCTTCATGAATTCGTCGAAATCCGCGACCGCGCGCGCCTGCAGCTGGCAGGTGGCGATGCGCACGCTTTCCACGTCGCGCGGCAGGCGGTGCTTGGGCGGGGAATCGATATCGACATATGGGTTGCGCCAGACCATGCGGACGGCGTTGGCTTTCGACTGCTTATCCTCTGGCAGATAATCGCGAAGGACGCCGTGCGGTTCGAACCCATTGGCAAGCTGGAATCGCAGCACGGGATCGTGGATCTTGGTGTCGATGACCTTTTGCAGATATTCTTCGGGGGTCTCCGCGCGGTTCGTTTTGCGCCGCATGGCCTTTGCCAGTCCCGGCATCCGGCCGCCAAAGACTATGCCTTTCAGATCCAGCCGTTCCGCCAGCGCGCGCCGTTCTTCGTAAAGCCTGCGTCCCAACCTGGTGCCGCGAACGCCGGGATCGACACACATTTCATAACCATAAAGCCAGTCGCCGGTCGGATCGTGCCGCGATCCAAATCCATTGCCCGTCACCTCGTCCCAGGTGTGATCGGCCAGCGCAACATCCTCATCCAGACGCATGCTGGCGCAGTAGCCAACAATTTTCCCATCCAGTTTTGCGATGAAGCAGCCGTCAGAATAATTGTTGATCTGCCCCCTGATCTCGCCCTGCGTATAGGCGGGTAGATCGGCATAGGCGCGGCGGACAAGATCGCCGATGGCCCGCACATCCTTCAGCATGGCCTGACGGATTTCGAGACGCGCTTTGGGTAGCCGGGTCTTGGCTGGGGCTTTGGGCATCGGGCAGTGTTCCTGATGGGAAAGGCAAAGGGCGGCACGTTCGATTGAACAGCCGCCCTTTCTCTACGCCGTGCGCAGGCACGGGTTCCGTTGTTCGTTGAGGCTGATCAGCCCCAGTTTTGCATTTCTGCTTCGAGATTGGTGACGATCGCTTCAAAAAACTGTTCGGTCGTGAGCCAGTTCTGGCCCGGGCCGATCAGCAGCGCGAGATCTTTCGTCATCTGGCCTTTTTCGACGGTCTCGATGCAGACGCGCTCCAGCGTTTCAGCGAATTTGACAACATCGGGCGTGCCATCGAACTTGCCGCGATACATCAGGCCGCGCGTCCATGCGAAGATCGACGCAATCGGGTTGGTCGATGTTGCCTTGCCCTGTTCGTGCTGGCGGAAGTGGCGGGTGACGGTGCCGTGTGCCGCTTCGGCTTCGATAGTCTTGCCATCGGGCGTCATCAGGACCGAAGTCATCAGTCCGAGCGAGCCAAAGCCCTGTGCGACCGTGTCCGACTGCACATCGCCGTCATAGTTCTTACAAGCCCAAACGAACTTGCCGCTCCACTTGAGCGCGGATGCAACCATGTCATCGATCAGGCGGTGTTCGTAGGTAATGCCGGCCTCTTTGAACTTGTCGGCAAATTCTGCCTCGTAAATCTCTTCGAACAAATCTTTGAAACGGCCATCATACTTTTTCATGATGGTGTTTTTGGTCGAGAGGTAGACCGGCCATTTGCGGTCCAGACCATAGTTCATCGACGCGCGCGCAAACGCACGGATCGAATCGTCGAGGTTGTACATGGCCATCGCCACGCCGGAGCTTTCAAATTCAAACACGTCGAGGTCGATTTTCTCGCCGTCTTCCCCTTCGAATACGAGGCGCAGTTTACCGGGGCCGGGGATCAGGGTGTCGGTCGCGCGGTACTGGTCACCGAATGCGTGACGGCCGACGACAATCGGATCGGTCCACCCAGGTACAAGGCGCGGCACGTTGTCGATCACGATCGGCTCACGAAAAACCACCCCGCCAAGGATGTTGCGGATCGTGCCATTGGGCGATCGCCACATCTTTTTGAGGTCGAATTCCTCGACGCGGGCTTCGTCAGGCGTGATTGTGGCGCACTTTACGCCGACGCCGTGTTCCTTGATCGCGTTCGCTGCGTCCACCGTGATCTGATCATCGGTTTCATCGCGCTTTTCGATCGAGAGGTCGTAATACTTCAGGTCCACATCAAGATAAGGCAGGATCAGGCGTTCGCGGATCCACTGCCAAATGATCTTGGTCATCTCATCGCCGTCAAGCTCGACGACCGGGTTTTGTACTTTGATTTTTTGCATGGCTAGCGCCTCATCCTTTTGGACTACGTGTGTTCGATAGGATGTCTGTATTGATCCCTCACGCGCGCTCTAGCAGAGGTGCGCTGGCTTTCAAGGTTGGCATGCCCGAAATCATCGGGGGCACGCTAATCTTTCCGGCTCTTTCAGAAAGGCAGCAGTTCTTCGACGAGAGCCGCTGGTGATTCCAGAAAGGTGCTCTCTGCGCGCGCGATAAAAGGACGCTCGTGCACATGTTTTGAATCGAGCGCGCAATCGAGCATGAATTGCGCCAGATCAGGGCGCCGGGTGCGCAGCTTGCCTTTGGGCATGTCATCCAGGGAAACCTCGAAATCACCCGTGTGAGGCCGGTTCAGCAGCCAGCCAGGACGCACTGCGGTCCAATCGATATCGTCGCATACGCGCAGCACCCGCTCCATCTCGCCCATCTGGCGGAAAATACGGTCAAGCGGTGCAGTGGCGGTCTTGAACCAGAATGGCACCGCCGCGTCCGGGTCTGCAAAAGCTGCAGAGATCGTGACGAAGCGTTTTACCTTTGTCTTTCGCATCGCCTGAATGATGCTGACCGCGCCCTCTGTATAGAGCGGAGGAGGATTGATCAGCGTCTGCGGGTCGCGCGGCAAACCAACGGCTGAGATAACGCAATCCACGCCGTCCATAAGATCAGCGAGTCCGCCGTCGAGCAAATCCGCCTCGCGCTTTTCAAAGTCGGGATGGTTGCAAAAGTTCTCTGGAAAATCGCGTTCCGCAGCGCGGACCTTGCATCCGCGTTCAAGCGCCTGATCCAGCACACTGCGCCCGGTATCGCCGGTCGCTCCGAATAGTAATATCGATGAAGTCATGCCGCAATAACGGACAAGCAGGGCATAAGTGCCGAGAAACCGGATGCAAATTTCACCACGCCGAGTGCATTTGCCGCGGCGAACAGCGTTGCGGTCTGATATCAAAGGAAAACGATGGTGGGCGTAGGAAGAGTTGAACTTCCGACCCCTGCAATGTCAATACAGTGCTCTACCACTGAGCTATACGCCCCAGCCATCGGTTGAGCCGTTCATTTGCGGAACGGGAGCGGCCCATTAACGCGGGCACGTTTGCAGTGCAAGCGTTAACAGTGCGGTTTTTCGAATAGTGCGCCGTTAAAGGCTCGCCTCGCGCTGGTCCTCGAACACGCGCTCCACTTCCAGCACGAGATCGCGCAAGTGGAACGGCTTGGACAGAACTTTCGCGTGGGGCTGTTCACGGCTTGCCCGGAGGGAAACGGCCGCGAAGCCCGTGATGAACATGACCTTTGTGCGAGGCGAAATTTCCGCACACCGCTGGGCGAGTTCGATCCCGTCCATTTCTGGCATTACAATGTCCGAAAGAAGCAGGTCGAAATGCTCTGCCTCCAGCATGGGGACCGCCGCTGTGCCGCGATCAACGACGCTTACGTCATAGCCGGCCTTCGTCAGGGCGCGTTCCAGATATACGCGCATGGCTTCGTCGTCCTCGGCAAGGAGGATTCGCGGATTTGCATTCGATGTCATGACGTGGCTGATAGCAAGCGAGACTTAAGAAATCTTTCTTTTGCGACAGGTTGCCCGGATTTGAGACGCATTGCCTGATGGATTAATCAAATCCGCCAAAAGCGCGCGCCTTGCCGCCATCGCAGGCTTTGACTCAAGAGAGCAAAACGGGCAGCACTTCAATTCATGAGTGATCCTTCATCACCAAAGGGGCTGCGCGGCCCTGCTGCCTCCGATGCTGGCAGGAGGCCGATGCGGCGAACGCAGGGCGGTGCGGTCGCCGGACACACGGCCGAAGGGTTATTCGGACCTGCATTTACGCACGTTGCACCTCAACCGATGCCGCTACCCGTCCTTATCGCGGTTCCGCATGCGGGTAGGGTCTATCCATCCGAAACGCTGGCACAATTGCGCGATGTGGACCTAAGCCAACTGCGGCTCGAAGACAGGTTTGTCGACCGATTGGGCGTAGAGATCGCCAAGGCAACAGGCACCGGTCTGCTGGTCGCACATGCGCCGCGCGCCATGCTCGACCTGAACCGGGCGCACGATGATGTCGACTGGGAAATGATAGCGGGGCCAGGGCGCAGGAAAAGCAAACCTGCGCCGGTGCTGACAGGCTCCAACCACCGGGCCAGAAGCGGCCTTGGCCTGGTGCCAAGGCGGCTGCCGGGTTTCGGCGAGATTTGGCGGGAAAAACTGAACCGGGATGAACTGGACCGGCGCGTCGACTGCATCCACCGCCCCTACCACACGTTTCTTGCAAGCGAGCTGGATCGCATCCGAGACAATTGGGGCGCTGCATTGCTTATCGATTTGCATTCGATGCCGCCCCTTAGGGAGCCGGGTCCGGGGCAGCCCGCGCCGAGAGTTGTTTTGGGCGACCGCTTTGGTGCTTCGTGTCAGAGCAGTTTTATCGCTCGGTCGTTCCGCTATCTGGAAGAGCGAGGCTGCGCGACCGCACATAATCGCCCCTATTCTGGCGGATATGTGCTCGATCGCCATGCTTCGCCATCGCGCGGTATACATGCCATCCAACTGGAAATTTGCCGCTCCACCTATCTGGACGATGCCCTTTCCGAGCCGAGCGCCGCGCTGGAGCCACTTGCCATGATGCTGTGCGGGCTGGTGCGCGAATTGGGCGCAGAGGCAGCGCGCATCGGAAGCCGCGACCAAACGGCACAAGCTGCCGAATAGGCTTCGCGTTTGCGGAGCCGCGTCCTCGCTCTAGCAGTTCCCTAAAAAAACCACCCCGCACGGGTTAATCCCGTACGAGGTGGCCAAGGTTCAGGGAGGTCTGCGCTCATGAAGGCGCAGTTGCAGACGGTCTATGAGGGGGGGTAACCGCCTGCACTGTAAAAATAATAATACGGCGGATCGGTTTCAAGACCGATCCGCCGTATCAAAATGTATCAGAATGCCCGAATATCGGGCGTCGTCTGGTTTGATTAGTTTGCAGCTGCCGGGGCGGGCACCTTGCCTAGCGCAGACTGACGCTCAAACACGGTGCGCATCAGATTGAGCGAGAACAGGTGAGCGTGGATCAGCATGCCCATGCCATTTTTGTTCAGCGCATCGACGGTGTCTGCCGGCAGTTCGCGCAGCTTCTTCTCATCGACCATGCGGAAACCGCGGTAAACGAATGGTGTGTCCGGCGTATCTGCGCGGGTGATGGCGATTTCGCCGTCCATCAGCAGGTCCAGCTTCTTCAGCTCATCGAGGAAGGATTTGGTGCGCTGGCCCGATTCTTCGAATTTGCGGCAGAATTCGAGCACGCTTTTAGTGTATTCGGTTGGCTCGTCGCCGTTTTCGAAAAGCTGGTTGCCATCGTCACGTTTGCCAACGACACCGGCGCTCGGATCGAAGCAAAGCGACATGTCTTCGCTGTCCTTCTGCAATTTTGCGAGCAGGAACGGATAACGGCGGATGTAGGCGGGCACGTATACGCGCTCAATCAGCTTGCCATCGTCGCCGATGAAGGTGTTCACGCCTTCGTTAAGGCCCATCAGCGCGATCGGCAGCGGGTTGTCACCAGCAGTGAAGACGATCGGATAGCTGCGCTGTGCATCGACGAATTCGTCGACGGTCAGCGGGATCGCGTGCGTATTGGCGAGGAAATCTGCATTTTCAAATGCGCCGACTTTCCAATCGGCGTGATCGCGGCTGTTGAGCGGAAGCAGATCGTTGTAAAACAGCGGAAGTTGTGGCTGCGGCGCGCTGGCCATGAATAGTCTCCGGAAATATAATAAGATTGAAGTTCTGCGGTCCGGCCCTCCAGGATCCCCATCCGGCCGTTCGAGCCGCGCTTTAGGCGACCACGCCGCGCCGCGCAAGGTATGGGCGTTATGGTGTGCCCAGACTGCTTTGCCGCACGCGAGGTGCGTCTATGGTTGCGGCACAAGTTTGCCGGGATTGAGCAGTCCGTCAGGGTCCAATGCGTGCTTTACGCTGCGCATCATCGCCAGGGCGACAGGATCGCCCAACCGGCCAAGCTCGCCGACTTTCATCTGCCCGATCCCATGCTCTGCACTGATTGATCCGCCCCACTGTGTAATGAGGTCATAGACCTGCGTGCTGACCGATTTTCCCTCGTTCTCCTCCCACTCTCCGGGAACCGCCCCTTGTGGTGCGAGAATGTGGAAATGGACATTGCCGTCGCCCAAATGGCCGAACGCAGCGCCCCGTGTGCCGGGAAAATCACGCTCAATCTGCAGGATCGCTATTTCGATAAACTCCGGCATCTTGTCGACCGGGACAGAGATATCATGCTGCATCGCCGGGCCGAGCGCGCGTTCCGCAGCCGAGATCGAATCCCGCAGCAGCCAGAATTGCTCGGCCTGCGTCTCATTGGAGGCGAGGGCGGCATCCTCCAGCAGACCATCTTCCATCGCATCGCCAAGCGCCCGTTCCAGCCGATCACGCAGCGCGGCGCTGTCCCCTTCGGCAGAAACGCATTCGATCAGCGCATTCCAAGCATGATGCCCCCCCAATGGAGGCCTTGCATCCGGCAAATGCGAAAGCACACTGCCTAGGCAATGGTCAGGGACGACCTCAAAGCCCTCAAGCGTGTCTCCCATCTTCCGCTCAACGTGCCGCAGCAATGACCGGGCGATACCAATCGAGCCCAAACCGGCCCACGCGGTCGCTCTGGCTGAAGTGGCGGGAAGCAGGCGCAGGGTCGCCGCAGTGACAATGCCCAAAGTGCCCTCTGACCCGATCAGCAATTGTTTGAGGTCAAACCCGCGATTGTCTTTCTTTAATGCTGTAAGGCTGTCGAACACGCTCCCGTCAGCCAGCACCGCCTCGATCCCCAGAACCTGCGCGCGCATCGTGCCATGGCGAAGCACCTGTGTTCCGCCTGCATTGGTGGAGACAAGCCCGCCGATTGTGGCGGACCCCTTCCCGCCGAGAGTGAGGGGGAAGCGCATGTCCTGCGCCTCCGCCGCATCGTGAAGCGTTTGGAGGATGACCCCAGCCTCGCACACGCACTGACCGGATGCAGCATCCATGCTGCGGATCTGGTTCATGCGGCGAAGCGATAGTATGATGGCGGTCCCGCTATCATCGGGTGTTGCGCCGCCCGCCATGCCGCTGTTGCCGCCCTGAGGCACGATGGGAATGCCGTGCTGCGCGCACAGTTTCATCAGGTTCGAAACTTCTGATGTCGATGCCGGAGAGGCGAGCGCAAGCGCGCGTCCTGTGTATCTGCCACGCCAATCGGTCACCCACGGTTCAAGGTCGGATGCGTCGCAGCTGAGCCCTTTATCGCCTAATAGGTCGGCGGCTTTGGCCAGGAATGTGTCTTTGTTGGAAACGGGGCGGTTCATTGTTGCCCCTATGCCACAATGCAGGACTATTGCGCCAGTCAATTGCGGCGCGCGGCGCCCGCAGTTAAGCCAGCGTTCAATCGTTTCCGCTAGATGAGGCCTTGATCTCGCATGATCGCATTTTCATCGTGACATGCCGATCAGGAGGACCGTTTTTTTGATGCCCAGCCTGCTTGCCCTTGCAACGCCGCTTGCGATGCTCTTGCCCTTACTGGGGCAGGGCAGTGAGCTGGCGGCAGGGTCAGCCCTGATCAAGGAAAGCGTCACTGCCCCTGCTGAGCAGGATATGTCTCCGCGCACTGCCGAGCATAAGGGCGTGACGCTGCCAGCGCGCTATCCTGCGCAGCCCGCCGTCTCGCCAGCGCCGCTCGACAGTTTTCGCGAACAGCAGGTGACCCGGCAAATTCGCATCGAACAGCGCGTTATTGTGCGGATTTCCCCTCAAAGATCGCGCAACTCCAATGAACTTCTCGCGCAGTTGCCGCAGCGGGCGCTGAACACGCGATACGAAGAGCGCGAAATGGAAAAATGCCTGCCGGTTGGCCGGATCGCTGGCGTTCAGACCGGCAGCGGCAGCCGACTGCTGTTGTTCCTGCGCGATGCGCGCATCATCTCCGTAAATCTTGAAAAAGCATGCCGTGCGCGCGATTTTTACTCAGGCTTTTATGTTGAGAAAAATGAGGACGGGCAATTGTGCGTGGACCGTGACAAACTGCAATCGCGCAGCGGTGCCAAGTGCGAGGTAGAGCGGATGCGCCATCTGGTAGCGATCGAAAACTAGGCCGCGGTGCTGACACCGTTTTTGCTTACCCCGCTGCATATACTGCCTGTACCTCTTGGAGATGCGCAGATTTCTTGACTTTATCGCCAATTTTCCGCAGAGGCGCAGCGCCTGCGGCGATATAATTCGCGCATGGCGGAAAAACCCGGGCAGTTTCGCGCTGCCCCTATCCGGACATTACCTTACGCATGACCTTTGCCGATCTCGGCCTCTCGCCTGAATTGCTTAAAGCCGTAGACGATGCGGGCTATACCGAGCCGACCGCCATCCAGGCTGAAGCCATTCCCGCAGTCCTGATGATGAAAGACCTCATCGGGATCGCTCAGACAGGCACGGGTAAAACGGCCAGCTTCGTCCTTCCCATGATCGATGTGATGGCTTCCGGGCGCCGGCGCGCTTTGATGCCGCGCTCGCTCATCCTTGAGCCGACGCGGGAATTGGCCGCACAGGTTGCGGAAAATTTCGAAAAGTATGGCAAGAACCACGATCTGAAAATGGCACTGCTCATTGGCGGTGTACAGATGGGTGACCAGCTCAAGACGCTTAACGAAGGTGTCGATGTTCTGATCGCAACCCCGGGCCGTTTGATGGACCTTTTTGAGCGCGGAAAGATCCTGCTCAATGGCTGCGAATTGCTCGTCATCGACGAAGCGGACCGTATGCTCGACATGGGCTTTATTCCCGATATCGAATTCATCTGCGACAAATTGCCCGACACCCGCCAGACCATGCTGTTCTCGGCAACCATGCCGCCTCCGATTGAGAAGCTGGCGAAGAAATTCCTGAGCAATCCCAAGCGGATCGAAACCACGCGCGCAGCATCGACCAATGCCGATATCACTGCGTTTAAAGTGCCGGTGAAATCCCGTCAGAAACGTGAAACGCTGAAGTGGTTGCTGCAAAACGATCAGGTTGAAACCGCGATTGTCTTTTCAAACCGAAAGACCACCGTGCGCGAGCTCAACAAATACTTGCAACGCGATGGATTTCGCAGCAGCGAGATCCATGGCGACATGGACCAGTCATCGCGCCTCGCCGAACTTGAACGGTTCAAGTCGGGCGATGTAAATATCCTTGTCGCCAGCGATGTTGCCGCCCGCGGGCTGGACGTAAAGGGCGTCTCGCACGTCTTCAATTTTGACACACCATGGCACCCGGACGATTACGTGCACCGGATTGGCCGCACTGGCCGTGCAGGGGCGAAAGGGCGTGCCTTCACCTTTGTCGCGGATGAAGACGCAGAGGCGATTGCAAACGTCGAAAAACTCACCGGCAGCAAGATCAAGGTCTTTGGCAAAGAGGACGTACGCGTCGAGCTTGCCGATGGATCGCAGGGCAAGACGGCTGATAAGAAACCTGCCGAAGACAAGTCCGCCGACGAAAAACCGGCTGAAGAGAAAAAGAGCCGGAGCCGCCGCAAGAAACCGCAAGACGAACCTGTCGAAGAGCGCAGCGAGCAGTCCGAGGCTCCGAAGACGGAGCGCGCCCCGCGCCGGAGCAAGGGCGAAGATCAGCCCAAGCGTGAGAGCAAGCCGCGCTCGCGCCGCCGCGACGAAGATGATGAGCCGGTTGCGCCGGGCGAATGGAACGGGCCCAAGCCGGGTTTTCTCGACGTCGGTTTCAAAGGGTAGGTCTGCGCGCCAAGCAGCGCGGGCGCAGACCCGCGTAAGGTTAATCAGTCAGCCGAAATTTTGGCCGCGACTTCTTCAATTGTGCCGGTAACGAGCAGCGGGCTACCGCCCACCATGCCGACATTGGTCTGGCCATTTTCACCGGTGCGCAGCCATGCAATGTTGTTGGCAACAACCAGATAGTCGCCGCCGCGCGATTCGAGCTTAACAAATTTCATGAACATGGCTCCCTTGCGCGAATTGCGCAGGGGCGTTGTGCGCGCGGAAGGTTAATTATTGTCCCGAAGCACGGGCGCCAAAATCACTCAATCACTTTCACAAAGCTGTCGATCACACGTTTTGTGCCGTGGTCCTCGAATTCGATTTCGAGCTTGTTGCCTTCCTGATCGACAACGCAGCCGGTGCCGAATTTGTCGTGCTGCACCATCGCGCCGATGGCGATGTCGCTGCGGGGTTTGGCGGCAAAGCTTGCGGCTGAGCGCCCCGGTTCTCGCAGGCGTGTCTGCTTGGTCTCATAGCCGCTCGCCACTGCGCGCTGCCAACCGGGACCGCGCGTGGTTGCCCGTTCGGGGCGGTCGCGTGCGACATGCGCGAAAGGATCATCGTTCTCCGACCAGTTCGCCCGCCACAGGCTCGCGCCTCCGGTCATGGTGGTTTCCTGATCAATGTGCTCCTCCGGCAGCTCTTCGATAAAGCGCGAGGGGATGGAGCTGGTCCATTGACCGTAAATCCGGCGATTGGCCGCGTGCAGGATCGTGCATTGCCGTTTTGCGCGGGTGATCGCGACGTAGGCTAGCCGGCGTTCCTCCTCCAAAGAGGCCAAACCGCCTTCATCAATGGCGCGCTGGGACGGGAACACCCCTTCTTCCCAGCCGACACAGAAAACGTTGTCGAATTCCAGCCCCTTCGCGGCATGGATTGTCATGATCGTGACGGTTTCTTCCTGATCGCCGCGGTCGTTGTCCATGACTAGGCTTACATGTTCCAGAAAATCGCCGAGCGTTTCGTATTCTTCCATCGCTCGGGCGAGTTCTGACAGGTTTTCCGCGCGGCCTGCGCTTTCCGCGCTCCGGTCATTGGCCAGCATGTCGTTATAGCCGGTTTCCTCCAGCACCCGGCGCAGCAGGTCGGATGGGCTGACCGTCTCGGCCACGTCCCGCCATGCAAGGAATTGCCGCATCAAGCCGCCTATGGTGTTGGCGGCGCGTTTCGGCAGTTCATCGCTATCGGCAAGTTGCAGCGATGCGGCAGCGAGCGGTTGACCGGTGCGGCGCGCGTGCTGGTGCATTTTCTCAAGCGTTTTCGCGCCAAGTCCGCGCTTGGGCTGGTTGTAGATACGTTCGAAAGCGAGATCGTCCTGCGGCTGCGCGATGACCCGCAAATAAGCGAGGGCGTCGCGAATTTCGGCGCGCTCGTAAAAACGAAAGCCGCCGATGATCCGGTAATTGACGCCGATCTGGATGAAGCGGTCTTCAAATTCTCGGGTCTGGTATTGCGCCCTGACCAATATTGCGACCTGATCGAGATTGGCCCCTTCGCGCTCCAGCCGCTCTATCTCCTCGCCGACCCTGCGCGCTTCTTCGGGGCCGTCCCAAACGCCGATGACCTTTACCTTGTCTCCGCCATTGGCCTCTGTCCAAAGCGACTTTTCATGCCGCTCGCTATTGGCGCGGATCAGGCCCGACGCCGCGCCCAGAATGTGCGGAGTAGAACGGTAATTCTGTTCGAGCCGAACGACATGCGCGCCAGGGAAGTCCTTTTCAAAGCGCAAAATATTGGCGACCTCTGCGCCGCGCCATG
The DNA here is from genome assembly GCF_042854385.1 of Erythrobacter sp. MTPC3. NCBI lineage: Bacteria > Pseudomonadati > Pseudomonadota > Alphaproteobacteria > Sphingomonadales > Erythrobacteraceae > Erythrobacter > Erythrobacter sp. MTPC3. The sequence continues at coordinate 72,707 of NZ_BTGP01000008.1, read as the reverse complement.
AATAGATCGACTGGTCATCATCGCCGACAACGCAGATATTCTTGTGGCTCTGCGCCAGCAGACGAAGCCAAAGATACTGGACTGCATTCGTGTCCTGATATTCGTCAACGAGGATGTAGCGATAGCGGCGCTGGTAATCTTCGAGCACGTCTGTGTGCTTGCGAAAAATGTTCAGCATATGCAGCAACAGATCGCCGAAATCGCAGGCATTCAGCGCCTTCATCCGGTCCTGATAAAGCCGATACATCGCCTGACCACGGCCATTGGCATAACTTTCATTCTCGATCGCATCGAGGTCTTCGGGATTTAGCCCCCGGTTCTTCCAGCGGTCGATCAATCCTGCGAGCTGGCGAGCGGGCCAGCGTTTCTCGTCCAGATCATTATCGGCAATCAGCTGTTTGAGCAGTCGCAGCTGATCGTCGGTGTCGATGATCGTGTAATTGCTTTGCAGCCCGACCAGCTCGGCATGGCGGCGCAGCATTTTCGCGCAGATCGAATGGAACGTGCCGAGCCACGGTATCCCCTCTGACTGAGGGCCAAGGTGCCCTGCGACACGTTCCCGCATTTCGCGCGCGGCCTTGTTCGTGAAGGTCACGCACAGGATCTGGCTGGGATACGCCCGGCGTGTGGCAACGAGATGCGCCAGCCTTGCGGTGAGAGCGGCGGTTTTACCCGTGCCTGCTCCGGCCAGCATCAGCACCGGCCCCTCCGTCGTCAGGACAGCCTGTTGTTGCGGATCGTTCAGCCTGGCCGCGTACGCGGGAACAGAAGCCGGAACATTGTCGCCATCTGCGGGCGTCGGGGCAGCGAAATCGGTCATGGATACACCCGAACAGGTAGGGAACGAATATCATTCCCGCAACCGCCATAAATCGGTTTTCAGCCATCCTGAAATCCGGACACCGGAACCGGGCTTTCAAATTACTTCGGAACCTAAGCCGGGGTGCCATCATTGGTTACGCAAACACACATTAGACAACAGGCTGAAACCATGAAGAACTTTATCGCAACCGGCATCACTACACTGTCTCTCGCTGCACTCGCCGCGACCGCTCCGGCGCTCGCGAAGGATGATCACGCGACGACCGCAGACAACTCGACCAAGGCTGAAACACCCGTGGTTGTGGAACGCAACAGTAATGGCAAAGCGACCAAGGTGCGCGTTTCCGGCAAGGTTTATGACGTCTGCATGAAGGACGATCAGGATGGCTGCATCAACCCGCGTGCGGCCGGGCTTAACTGGGGCAACCGCCCGCTGGATTACTGGCCGGGCAAACCCGCCAGCAAGATGAAGTAATCCATCTTAAAAATCGAAGAACAAGGGCGGCCCGGTGCCGCCCTTTTTCGTTGAAAGCGCGATGCGGTTTCGGCCCGCCTTATTTTTGCACCAATTGGCGACCGGGCGTTTGCCCTATCGGGCATCCGGTCTGTGTAACACTATAAATTCCATCGGCTTTTGCCCATACCGGAATGGTCATCGCGGAAGGGGACAACCCGCACTGATACCGCTAAATCAGCGGAGTTCGTCTCGCTTGGGTCTTTTTTTGAGGAGAAACCCATGCGAAAATCACACATCTATCTTGCCGGTATTGCAGTTGTAACCGCTGGCTTCGTTCTAGGCGCACCAGCTACCGCCCAAGAGGGCGCGCCGCCTCCCGGCACAGCGCCTATAGATGAAGTGTCGCCATCCGATACCGGCGCCGTACCGCCCGAATTTCAAGGTGAATATGACACGTGGCCGCCCGATCAAAAGGCGGCCTACGATATGTGGCCCTCATCCACTCAGGAATACTACTGGAGCCTTCCGCCAGAGCGGCAGTCCCTGTTCTGGCGTCTGACTGACGAGGACAAGATATCCCTGACAGCGATGACTGGCCCAGAACGCGAATCTGCGTGGGAGAGCCTTGAGGGTCGCGCAAGCGGAAGCGGCGATGCCGCTGACGAAATGCCTCCGCCACCGCCCCAGCGGTAACAGGCGCACGCAGATTGCTGCCGGTGACAGGAGCTCAACCGGCGGTAGCGTCCGGGTCGGTCAAGCGAAGCAAGGTCAACTTGCCTTTGCCGACCCGGCGTTCCGCGTCGATGGACAGGCCATCAACGTCAATCGTCTCGTCCCGCGCGGTTTCGGTGGCCATCCATGTCGCAGGGCCAATCCAGCCCAGCCGTTTCAACCGGTCCAGCGCCACCGAACCGGCCCCGGTTTGATAAGGCGGGTCGAGCAGCAATAAGTCATACGGTTCGCGCGCAGCCCTAAGGTGCATCACGGAAACAGCTTCCACCGTGCTGCGGCTGCGTGCATCGAATGCGGCGATGTTGGCGCGGATCGTGTCGATGGCCGCGCGGTCCTGTTCAACGAACAGGCAATGCGCTGCGCCGCGCGAAAGCGCCTCGAGCCCAAGCGCGCCCGATCCCGCGAACAGATCAGCCACGCGCAATTCCTCAAAATTGCCGAGCCTGCTGGCGAGCATTGAAAACAGCGTTTCACGCGCGCGATCTGCGGTAGGGCGGGTTGCGTCCCCTTTGGGAGAGGAAAGCTTTCGCCCGCGCCATTCGCCAGCAATGATCCTCATTTACGGCCCGTTTTCTTCAGCGTGCTGACGAACCGGTCGAGATCGCCCTTGCGAATCCGCGAAACCTGCCCGCGCGGCAAATCGCCAAGCTGGAATGGGCCGTAAGCGGTGCGGATCAGGCGGTTCACTTTCAGGCCGAGATATTCCAGCACCCTGCGAACTTCGCGGTTCTTCCCCTCGGTAATCGTCATTTCGATCCACTGGTTGCGGCCCGACGCTCTTTCCATGTTGGCATCGATGGAGCCGTAGCGCATGCCGTCAATCTCGACCCCTTCGCTCAGGGACTCCAGATCATCTTGTGTCACTTCACCGAATGCGCGGGCGCGGTAAGTGCGGGGCACCCCGCTTGAAGGAAGCTCCATCAGGCGTTTCAGACCGCCATCATTGGTCAGCAGCAGCAGCCCTTCTGTGTTGAGGTCAAGCCGGCCGATTGGCATCACACGCGGCGCATCTTTGGGCATGGCATTGACCAGTGCGGAATAAATCGTCGCACGGCCCGCCATGTCGCTTTCCGCCGTGATGAGGCCGGTCGGTTTGTGAAAACAGTAAAGCTGCGTCGGCTCTGGACCGGCGACTGGTTTCCCATCGACGCTCACACCGTTCAGGCTGGTGAGGAACGTTGCGGGTGTTTCAACCGGTTTTCCGTTCAAGGTGATGCGCCCGTCTGTGATCATCCGCTCAATCTCGCGGCGGCTGGCGATCCCTGCCCGGGCGAGCAGTTTGGCGATGCGATCACCCTCTGGGCGATCTTCGGACTGTTTAGGGTTGGTTGGCATTATGTGCGCCGCCTAGGCGTTCAGCGCGCAGCCCGCAAGAATTCCTGCACCGCCGCATCAAAACGCGCGATCCCGCCTTCGAGAGTGCCCAGCGTAATTTCGCTCACAGCCCCGCTTTCCAGACCTTGCTGGCCAAGCTCGGCAGCGCGGAAATCCTCGCTTGCAAAAACGCCCCCATCCAGCAGCGTCCAGCTACGCTCCCAATGATCGCGCGCTTTGTCGCTGGCTGGCGCTTCGGGAATGAGCATGAAATCCTCGACCAGCGTGAGGTCGTGCGCCTGCGGCATCAGCACCATGACGTTTACGTAATCGGGGGAGGGGACGATGATCGTCGCGGGGAGCAGTTGATAGGCGAAAGTTACCACCCGCCTCAACGCGTCCATATCGGTGAAATCGACATTTTCAACCTCTTCAAGCCTACCCACTGCAGAGCGCATATGCGGGCCGACATTGTCGCCGTTGGTTATGCCATCCTTGAAAAACGGACCGATGGTTCCGGCGTGAAGGCGGGTTACATGGTAACTTTCGAGGAAGGCATCCATGATGAGCTTCCAATTGCCTTTTACCGTGTGCGTTTTGCGCCTGAACAGATGGCTGCGATCAACACCAAACGCGCTGAAATCCTCGCCAAGCCGCATTGCATGGCTGAAATCTGCACCCTGTTCTGGAGCAAACCAGATCAATCCGCCCGCTTCGCAGGACGGCAGCTGTTTCAGACCGAACGCGCTTTTGTCGAGGTCCGGAAATGTTTCGGGGCGGGGCAACCCGACCAGCTTGCCGGAAAGATCATATGTCCACGCATGATAGGGGCAAACGAGTTTGCTGGCGCAGTGCACATCATCGCCTTCGACCAGCCTGGTTCCGCGGTGCTGGCATACGTTGAGGAACACGCGGACCTCGCCTGCCTTGTCACGCGTGATTAACAGCGGACGGCCCGTGCCATCGTGCGGCACCGCCATACCCGGCTCCGGCAGTAGGGCAGACGGACACAGCACCTGCGGCAATCGTTCAAACAGCCCCTCTTGCTCCGCTTTGAAATGCGCAGGATCGGTGTAACGGCTGGCAGGAACCGTCTCTATCCGATCCGTTACACGGACGGTGCCTGCGCGGATATTCTCCGCCAAGGCCAGCTGACCGTCCGTCGGGCGCAGAATTTCGGCACTTTCGATGCCCGTATCTGTTGATGGCGTTGTGGGCGCGTTCATCGCAGCGTTCCTATTCCTCTTATCCGCAGCTAGTGTTGCAGAAATTTCTTTGCGCTGAAAGGTCGTGAATGTCGCAGGCGAAAGCAGAAAAACCCGGCTGGGCAGACGTTGCCAAGGCAATGGGCCAGCGCAAGACGGGCTTTATGGCTCTGTTCGGCTTTGCCAGCGGTCTGCCGTTCTCTCTCTTTCTAGGCACGCTTTATGCCTGGTTGAGTGAGGCTGAGGTCGATCTGGAAACGATGGGCGTCTTCTCGCTGATCGGGCTTGCCTACGCATTTCAGTTCATTTGGTCGCCACTGGTGGACAAGGTCGATATTCCCGCCTTCCGCAGGCTGGGAAAACGCAAGCAATGGATCGTGCCGATGCAGCTGATCCTGGGCGCGATCCTCGTCACCCTTAGCGTTTTGGAACCGCGATCACAGCTCGGATGGTTCTCGCTGCTCGCCGGGATCGGCGCTTTGGCCAGCGCCACTCAGGATATCGCCATCAATGCGTGGCGGATCGATGTCGCGGATGAAAAGGCGACGCTCGATATTCTCTCTACGGTTTACCAGATGGGATACCGCCTTGCCGCGCTGGTTGGCGGTGCGTTCGGCCTGATTATTGCCGCGCGCATCGGTTGGCCGGAAACCTATATGCTCATGGGCGCAATTCTGCTTGCGATTGGTGCGGTTGGGTTGTTTGCCCCTGACGCACAGCGCGAGGAAGCGGGCACGATCGGACCCAGCGCCGAAGATTTCGCCGAGTTTTACAAAGCAGGCGAAGTGCGCTCTGCGGTGCGCAACCGCTATCTTTGGCAGGTCATCGCGCTGTGGGGCTGGGCGCTGCTGATCCTCGGCATTTTTATGGTTCGTGCACTCGGCGGCTTCGTGCCGATGTTTCCGGTCTATGAGTTCGCCGTGATGGGAAGCGACCGGGTGATCGATCTGAACTGGATGCTCGGCATGTTCCCGCTCGGCGCAGAGGGCCGTCCAGACCCGACCGAATTCACTGCCAAGATGGGGCCGCTGATCATTCTCGCCACTATCGTCCTGCCTGCAATCATCGCTGCCCGGCTGTACAAACGCAAAGCCGATGGCCGCGATGTCATCGCTGTCGGCGAAGACACCAGCGCAATGAGCTTTGGCGCTCTCGACCACCTGTACCGCGCGCTTTTGGTGCCGTTGGTGGAGTTTGTCGGAAGGCTCGGCTGGAGCCTTGTCCTGATCCTGGCACTGGTGCTGACCTACCGGATTTGCGACGCGATCTGGGGCACGTTTGCATACCCGTTTTATCTAGGTGAGCTGGAATACACGAACGATGAAGTTGCGTTTGCATCCAAGTTTTTCGGCGTCGGCGCGATTATCGCCGGGCTGGCACTTGGCGGGTATATGCTGACGGTGATGGGCCGGATGCTGACGCTGACCATCGGCGCATTGCTGGCGGCGTTGACCAATCTGCTTTACGCCGACCTCGCAATCGGGGGCCTGTATATGCAAGCCGCGAGTGACGTTGTCGGGTTTAGCTGGTTTATCAGCACCATCGCTCCTTTCGGATCGGAAGGATTGCCGCGTCTGACGTTCACGATCATGTTTGAAAATCTCGCCATCGGCATTGCGGGTGCGGCCTATATTGCTTGGCTGTCCTCCATCGTATCGAAAAAATACGCTGCCGTGCAATATGCGCTGCTATCATCGCTCACGCTTCTGATCGGCACATTAGGGCGCGGCGCGCTGGGCGAGATGATTCAGAACCAGGGGTATTTTGACGTCTTCGTCCTGACGACGTTTATCGGACTGGTTGCAGTTGTTCTTTGCCTTGCAGAGTGGTTCCGCCAGACTCGAGCCGGAGCAAACTCTGGCGTGGTTACACCTGAGGTCGCAGCGCAGCCCGCAGAATGAGGCCGCCGCTGACTAAACCGGGATCTCATCGTTGAGCCTTAACGCTTCGCCTGCAAGGTAAAGCGAACCGGCGATCAGCACGGGGTAATCGTCGGATGGCAGGTTGAGCAGCGCCTCCTCGAGATCGGCTGCGGCTTTCGCATCGGGGCCGAACGCTTTGGCTGGATGCGCATCGTGCCCAGGGACAGGAACAATCGTGAGGCTGCGGACTTTCTCGCCAAGCGGATCGAGCAAGGCGCGCGGGTCTTTGTTGTCAAGCATTCCGAGGATCAGGTGGGTGGAACCGATCTCGTCTGCGATGGCTCGGCCCGCGCTTGGATTATGGCCTCCATCAAGCCAGACGTTTTTGCCGGGCACCATTTTTGTAAGCGAACCTTCGGAAAGACGCTGCAATCGTGCAGGCCAGCTTGCCGAATTGATCCCTTCGACGATAGCCGGCTTGCAGATTGCCAGCTTTTCCTGATTCAGCACCATCGCAATTGCGAGGCCCGCGTTCTTGAATTGATGTTCGCCGTTTAACGCAGGAGCGAGCTGTGTCTCATCGCTGTGATGATCAACGTAGTAGCAATTTGCATCGTCGATGTAGAAGTTGACGAAATCCTCAAAAAGAATTGCCTGATTGACTGCAGCAACCGATTTGATCGCCGCTTGCGCTTCGGGCGCATAGGCATTTCCCATGGTCACCAACGGCACTCCGGCCTTTGCAATTCCGGCCTTTTCAAATGCGATCCGCGCCATCGGTTCTTCGGGCACACCGTCTTCGGGCGCGAGCAGGAAGCGTTCGTGGTCGATGCCGAGCGCCGCGATCCCGCACGCTGCAAGCACGTCCGGCTCCAACACATTGGTCGCATCCAGCCTGCCGCCCAATCCCACTTCAACGACGCAGGCATCGGCCGGAACACGCGCAAATTCAACGAAGGCTGCGGCAATGGTAATCTCGAAAAAGCTGCAGCCGAGCCCCTCTGCTGCGTCGAAGACCTGCTCCAGCAATTCGGCCAGCCGCGCGTCTTCGATCAGCGTGCCAGCGATGCGAAACCGCTCATTGTATCGCACCAGATGCGGCGAGGTGGTGACGTGGACGGTGTATCCTTGCGCCTCCAGAATGGCGCGCAGGAACGCGCAGGTGGAGCCTTTGCCGTTGGTCCCCGCGACGTGAAACACCGGCGGCAGGCGCTTGTGCGGATCGCCCAGCCGCGCCAGCAATGTCCGTACTGCATCCAAACCCAGCGTATCGCGCTGAATGCTCAGACTGCCAAGCCGGTCCAGCTGCGCCTGGACGCGGGGGTCGTCGGACCGACCAAGATCACGCATAAGGGTTAGGCTGCGGCCTGCGGTTGCAGGTAATCGATGACATTCGCAAGCGTGTCTTTCAGCTCGTGACGCGGCACGACCATATCGACCATCCCGTGCTTGTGCAGGTATTCGGCGCGCTGGAATCCTTCGGGAAGCTGTTCGCGGATGGTATCTTGGATCACGCGCTGCCCGGCAAAGCCGATCAGCGCACCCGGTTCGGCAATCTGCACATCGCCCAGCATGGCATAACTCGCAGTGACGCCGCCCGTGGTCGGATCAGTCAAGACGACGATATAGGGCAGCCCTGCGTTTTTAAGCCGCCGTGTCATCACGGTCGCGCGGGGCATTTGCATGAGGGACAGTATGCCCTCCTGCATCCGCGCACCGCCCGCAGCGGTCACGACGATATACGGACAATTGCGGGTAAGCGCGCGCTCTGCTCCGGCGCAGAACGCCATGCCGACCGCCATGCCCATCGATCCGCCCATGAAGCTGAAATCCTGCACGCCAACAACAGCCGGTCGTCCGTCAATCGCGCCCGATCCCACACTGAAAGCATCATCGTGCGGATTATTGGCGCGCGCGGTTTTCAACCGGTCGGTGTATTTCTTGCTGTCTTTGAATTTCAGCGGGTCCTCAGTCACCTGCGGCTGCGGTAACAGTTCAAACCCTTCATCGAGCAGCAGCGCGAGCCGTTTGTCGGCACTGATGCGCCCATGGTGCTCGCAGCGCGGGCAAACGTGCAGATTGTCCTCGTATTCCTGAACAAACAGCATTTCCTGACAGGATTTGCATTTGATCCAGAGGTCTTTTTCGGTGCTGTTCTTTTCCGAATTGAAGCCGAGCGAATTGCGGACGCGGGTGAACCAGTTCATTCGTCAATTTTCCTTAGGAGCGCGCGTCTTTGATCGCGGCGACCATTGCTGCTGTCAGCTCTTGTAGCTTGGCCGGGGCATTACTGCCAAATTCCTCGACCAGATCGATGAAGGCAGAGCCTACTACGACGCCGTCTGCGACCTTGGCAATCTCGGCGGCCTGTTGGGGTGTGCGAACGCCAAAGCCGACCGCGACGGGCAGGTCTGTCGATTGCTTGATGCGGGCCACGTTGTCCTCGATAGACGCGATGGCGGCTTGCTGTTTGCCCGTGATCCCCGCGACGGAGACGTAATAGACAAACCCCTCCGACCCGGCGAGCACCTGCGGCAGGCGCGCGGCGTCCGTCGTGGGCGTGGCGAGGCGGATGGGCGCAATGCCCTCAGCGCGCAGGGCAGGGCCAAGAGCATCGTCTTCCTCCGGCGGAATATCGACGCAGATGACCCCGTCGACGCCCGCGTTTTTGGCGGCGCCCGCGAACCACTCCGGCCCGCGCCGGATCATCGGATTGGCATAGCCCATCAGGACCAGCGGAATGTCTGGATGCCGCGCGCGAAAGTCGGTGGCGATTTGCAGCACATCGGCGGTGGTCGTACCTGCGCCAAGGCTGCGCAAATTCGCCGCCTGAATCGCCGGGCCATCGGCCATCGGATCGGTGAAAGGCATGCCCAGCTCAATCACGTCCGCACCGCCAGCGACGAGCGCATCGAGATTGGCAGCCGTGTCGCCGTCTCCAGCGGTGATGAAGGCGACGAAAGCCGGGTGGGGCTTGGAGAATGCGTTGGAGAGGCGGGTCAAATTTAGAACTTTCGCTGCGCGTTTGCATCGAAAGCCTTGCATTCGCCAGCAAACGATCCGTTCTTAGAGTTTACGGTAAGAACGCCAGTAATGCGATTGATCGAGAATTCGGGGTTATTCACAAAGTTAACTGAAGCTTTGCCGGAAATTGTTGTGTCATCCACAGAGTACTTCTTCACTTTGAACCAACCGTCATCGCCCCCCCTTAACGCGGGCAGAAGCGCTCTGGGAAGCCTCATCTCAGCTGCTCCTTCAACGATCCTGAAATCAGTGGTACTTTGATATTCGACCACATTGGCGCGCCTACTAGTTACGGTCACAGTGTTTCCATAATTATCGTAAGCATTTGCAGAGCCGCCGGTTTGGACGTTGGCAATTCCGCCGCCGACGCAAGTCAGGTTCAAGTCGGTGACCTCTGACGCATCGTTTACGAGCAGCGCCAATCCTAAAGATATTTCAAAGATCACTGCTTCTTTCCCTCATCAAATCTCCACCCCCAGCTTTTCAGCCACGGTGAAAATGTCCTTATCGCCGCGCCCGCACAGGTTCATCAGGATGATCTCGTCCTCGCTCATTTGCTTTGCGCGATCAGCGACGGCCGCAATTGCGTGGGACGGTTCAAGCGCGGGGATAATGCCTTCGGTGCGGCAGAGCAATTGGAAGCCTTCGAGTGCCTCATCATCGGTCACGGCGGTGTATTCGACCCGTCCGCTCTCTTTAAGCCAAGCGTGTTCAGGGCCGATCCCGGGATAGTCGAGCCCTGCGCTGATCGAGTGCCCCTCGGTTATCTGTCCGTCCTCGTCCTGCAGCAGATAGGTCTTGTTGCCGTGAAGAACGCCGGGCACACCGCCAAGCAGGCTTGCCGCGTGTTCGTCTCCGTCGAGGCCATGCCCTGCCGCCTCGACACCGAGCATTTTCACGTCGGCATCGTCAAGGAAAGGGTGGAACAGGCCAAGCGCGTTCGATCCGCCGCCGATGCAGGCGATCAGCAGGTCGGGCAGGCGGCCTGTGCGGTCAAGCATTTGCGCGCGCGCTTCGGTGCCGATCACGCTTTGGAAATTGCGCACCATTTCAGGGTAGGGGTGCGGGCCTGCTGCCGTGCCGATGATGTAGAACGTGTCATGGACGTTCGCGACCCAGTCGCGCAGCCCTTCGTTCATGGCATCTTTGAGCGTCGCGCCGCCGCTGGTCACGGGCACGACTTCTGCGCCAAGCAGCTTCATTCGGAAGACGTTGGGTGACTGCCGCTTCACATCCTCTGCGCCCATGTAAATCACACATGGCAGGCCAAATCGCGCGCAAACGGTCGCGGTGGCAACGCCGTGCTGGCCCGCGCCAGTTTCCGCGATAATGCGGGTCTTGCCCATCCGTTTGGCTAGCAAGATCTGCCCGATGCAATTGTTGATCTTGTGCGCGCCGGTGTGGTTCAGCTCATCACGCTTGAACCAGACCTGCGCACCGCCCAGCGCCTCCGTCAGCCGTTCGGCAAAATAGAGCGGGGAAGGGCGTCCGACATAATGCTTCAGCAGGTCGTCGAATTCGGCGGCAAACGCTGGATCGGCCTGCGCTGCGCGGTATTCACGCTCCAGGTCCAGGATCAGCGGCATCAGCGTTTCGGCGACATAGCGCCCGCCGTAATCGCCGAAATGGCCGCGATCATCTGGCTGCGTGCGGAAAGAGTTGGGTGAGTTCATATCTCGAGCTTCGAAAAGGGGGTTACGCGTCGAGCGCGGCTTTGCAGAAGGCGGCGATCTTGTCCACGTCCTTCACGCCTGGCGCGCTTTCGATGCCGGACGATGTATCGACAAGGTCCGTACCGGTTTCGCGGATTGCATCTCCGACGTTGTCTGGTGTCAGCCCGCCCGCCAGACCCCACGGGATGGTGTGGTCGAAATCCTTGAGCACATCCCACCTGAACGTTTCGCCATTGCCGCCGGGTAAAGCCTTTGCGGGGGCATCAAACAACAGCCTGTCCACGGCCCCGCGATACCGCACCGATTTGGCGAGCGTTTCTGCGTTTTTCACACCGAGAGCTTTCCACGTTTCGATATCGGTTTTTTCGCGCACCAGATTGATCCATTCAGGCGTCTCTGAGCCATGAAATTGGATCACATCGGGCTTAATCTTTTCGATCACTTTGCCGGTCGTCTGCACATCGGCATTGACCAGCAGCACCACCGTTTTGACATGTGCGGGAACATCGGAACGAAGCTGTGCAGCCGCTTCGATAGAGACATGGCGCGGACTTGGTTCGAAATGAACCAGGCCTACATGAGTCGCGCCTGCGTCAATCGCAGCGGCTAGTGTTTCGGGCGTGGACAGCCCGCAAATCTTCACGTTGATTGCCATCGCTGCGCTCTAAAGTGTTGCTTCGATCGCTCGGGCCGCAGCCTGCGGATCATCTGCGCGGCTGATCGGGCGGCCAATGACAAGGACGCTCGCGCCATCATCGCGCGCTTTTCGCGGTGTGACGACACGCTTTTGATCGCCAACCGTGTTGCCTGAAGGGCGAAGGCCGGGGACGACGAAATAGCCATCTTTCCAGCGTTTGTGCACTTCGCCGACTTCCTGCCCCGAACACACGATCCCGTCCAAGCCGGCTTCCTGAGCAAGATCCGCAAGCCGCATCACATGGTCGTGCGGAGTTCCGCCGACACCGGCCCGCGCAAGGTCGCTTTCATCGAGGCTGGTCAGCATGGTCACCGCCACAACTTTGCAACCCTCTGCCGCCGCGGCTTTCGCATCTTCCATCATGGCCAGTCCGCCGCTTGCATGCACTGTCACGATGGCAGGCTCATAGACATGAATGGCCTGCATCGCGCCGGCGACAGTGTTGGGGATGTCGTGGAATTTGAGGTCGAGAAAAATCGGCAGTCCCATATGCGCGATTTCGTGCATTCCGTGGCTGCCATGGGCGCAAAAGAATTCAAGACCCAGCTTAACGCCGCCGATATGCGCTTTCACCTTTTCAAGCAGCGCCTTTGCAGGCTCGATCTGGGGAATGTCGAGCGCGAGGAATACGGGATTGGTCATTACGCGCCTGTCGTTTCGCTGCTGCCGGGCGTGAGTGTATCACCAGTCTTTGCCGGACTATCCACCGGTTTATCCACAGCCGGAAAGGCAGCGGGAGTGGCCGAGACTTGCGATGACGAGGCTGGATCGTGCCGCCTAGAAAGCGCATTCGATTTGACCGAATTTTCCAAGCTGCGGATCCGGCGGTTGAGGCTCCATTTTACGCTGCGGTGATATAACCACATGGGGAGCAATCCCAGCAGGAATGATATCACGACCACTGCGGGCAATTTGGTTTCCCAGATAATCCCGTCCCAGAGTGTGATTTCCGTACCGGTCCAGTTGAACGCGGAGAAAATCACGATCATCGCGAAGATCAGGACCCAGATTATGGTGCGAACGATCTGCATATGCAGCCTGTTCCTTTTACAAAAGAGCGTGCTTACCCCTGCGAGGGTAAGGTTTTTGCCGCGCGAGTCTAGCAAGCGCGGATAAGCGGCGGACCTTTCCCCTTATCCAAACACGCGGTCAAAGATCGTATCGACATGTTTGAAGTGGTATCCAAGGTCGAATTTTTCTTCGAGTTGCTCGTGAGAGAGCGCCGCCGTGACCTCGTCATCGCCCTTGAGCAATTCGAGCAGCGATAGCGCGCCGTTCGATTCCCATACTTTCATCGCGTTACGCTGGACCAGGCGATATGCATCCTCGCGGCTGACACCGGCCTGCGTCAGCGCCAACAGCACACGCTGCGAATGGACCAGCCCGCCCATGGAATCGAGGTTAGCCTGCATCCGCTCAGGGTATATGAGCAGTTTTTCAATCACGCCGGTAAGCCGGGCGAGGGCGAAATCGAGCGTGATCGTCGCATCGGGACCGATGAATCGTTCGACCGAAGAATGCGAAATGTCACGCTCATGCCATAGCGCCACATTCTCAAGCGCGGGGAGGGCGTAGGCGCGGATCATGCGGGCCTGTCCGGTGAGATTTTCGGTCAGGATCGGATTGCGCTTATGCGGCATCGCCGACGAACCCTTCTGCCCCTTGGAGAAAAATTCTTCCGCTTCGAGCACTTCTGTGCGCTGCAAATGCCGAACTTCGACAGCCAAGCGTTCAATGGAGCCGGCTATGACCGCCAGCGTGGCGAAATACATTGCGTGCCGGTCACGCGGGATGACCTGCGTCGAAACCGGCTCGATTTCCAGACTAAGCTGCTCGGCCACATACGCCTCGACCTGCGGGTCGATATTCGCAAACGTCCCGACCGCGCCCGAAACCGCGCAGGTTGCTATTTCCTTGCGCGCGGCGATCAGCCGTTCGCGGCACCGATCAAATTCCGCATACGCCTGCGCCAATTTCAGCCCGAACGTAACAGGCTCTGCGTGAATGCCGTGGCTGCGCCCGATGGTCGGCGTGTATTTGTGTTCTTCCGCGCGCGTCTTGATCGCCGCAAGCAGGCCGTCCAGATCTGCCAGCAGGAGGTCGGAAGCGCGCGCAAGCTGCACAGAAAGCGTCGTGTCGAGCACATCGCTGGAGGTCATGCCCTGATGCATGAAGCGGGCTTCGTCGCCGACTTGTTCTGCCACCCAAGTGAGAAATGCGATCACGTCATGTTTTGTGACCGCTTCGATCGCGTCGATCGCTTCCACGTCGATGACCGGATCGGTCGCCCACCAGTCCCAAAGCGCCTTGCCGGCACTCTCTGGAACAACGCCCATTTCGCCCAGCTTCTGGGTCGCATGCGCTTCAATCTCGAACCAGATGCGAAACTTGGCTTCCGGCTCCCATAGAGCGGACATTTGCGGGCGGGCGTAACGCGGGACCATCGTGGGTTTCCTTGGGCATGATTGACGCGGTGAAATGTGTTCATGGCGCGGCTATTGCGAAGCCGGGCAATTGGCAAGTGTGTGGCACTGCTCTGTAACCAGTTGCGCGCCGCGCTTAAATCAAGCCCTTGGCTCTCAGGCTTACATGCCCCTCGCGCCCTATGATAACATGGTCGTGGACGGTAACGCCCAGCAAATGCCCGGCTTCGGCGATTTTCTTCGTAATCTGGATGTCCGCACGGCTCGGTTCCGGATTGCCGCTGGGGTGGTTGTGCACAAGGATCAGCGCGCTCGCGCCTACATCAAGCGCGCGGCGGATGACTTCGCGCGGATGGATTGATGCCTCGTCAATCGAACCGTCGCCAACATGGTGATCGTCGATCAAACGGTTCTTTGTATCGAGGTAAAGCACGCGGACGCGCTCAACCGTAAGATGCGCCATATCGATTGATAGATAGTCGATCAGCGCGTGCCAGCTTGATAGCACCGGCTTTTGCGAGACTTCGCTGCGGGCCATTCTGCGAGCGGCGATTGCGACGCTTTTGAGGGCAGCTGCGCTTGTTTCACCGACACCTTTGACCCGTTGTAGCGCCTTTGGGTCGGCGTTGAGGACAGCGGAAAGGGTGCCAAAATGTTTGAGAAGAGCTTTTGCCGCAGGCTTGGTATCGCCCTGGCGAATTCCAGCAAACAGCAGGTATTCCAGCACCTCGTAATCGGCGAGCGCCTCTGCGCCGCCTTTCAGCAGGCGTTCGCGCAGCCGGGCACGGTGCCCGATCCCTGCCTGCTTGCCCGAATCGGATGGCTCAGGGGCGAGCGCAGCGTTCTCTGATCCGAAATCGAAACTGTCTCCGGTTGCTGGCAAGCTGTCCTCTTCGTGTAATCAAGGCGGGCGTCAAATTCCCGTTTATCTTCATTGCCTTTACGCAGCGATACGCGCAAGTGAGATGAACGATGGTCGAAGGCGATCAGCATTCTGAACCTGTTGGGGATAGCGAACCCTACAAACGGGGCCTTTGGCCTCGCCGCTGGCGTTGGCGCATCAGTCTGTCTGTGCTGATCTTGTTCGCGCTCGTTCTTATCGGGGCGTGGTTCAGCCGCGAACAGATCGCAGGTAACGTGATAAATGACTTGCTGGCCGGCTACGAAGTCGAGGCTGATTACGATATCATCGCAATCGACCCGCAGCGCCAGATCATCGAAAACCTTGTGATTGGTGATCCAGCGCAGCCTGATTTCACCGCAGATCGCGTTACCATCAATTTGGACTACGGGTTTCGTACGCCGACAGTCGAAGGCGCCGAGATTGTGGGCGCGCGGCTCTACGGCACATATCTGGACGGCAAGCTGAGCTTTGGCTCGCTAGATCCAATCATTTTTGCCGAAGCCGAGGAAGAGGCGGGGCTCCCCGATTTCGATCTGGGCATTTCAGACGGCAGAGCTTTGATCGAGAGCGAATTCGGTGCAATCGCCGCGAAATTGGACGGTGCCGGTTCATTGCAAAGCGGGTTTGCCGGGACATTGGCCGCGACCGCTCCCGGTTTCGGCACGCAAGATTGCTCTGCTCAAACAGCCACAGTGTTCGGAGACGTGGCGACCGATGGCGGCGAGATTTTTTTTAGCGGCCCTGTGCGCTTCAGAAATCTATCTTGCGAAGGCGCGCAGATTGCAGATGCGGACATCGGGGCGGATTTCACAGCGCCTGCTGACTTTGGTTCCGTTTCAGGCGATTTGGCGCTGTCCATGTCGGACCTTCGATATGAGGGTCAGCGGATCGCGGCCCTTGGCGGCGACATACGGCTCGGTTGGGGCGAGGGCGGTTTGAACCTCCGGCACGATCTCGATGGGGAGCAAGTCGCTACCGCCTATGGCAGACTAGGTAAGGTTTCGGCGGAGGGGGCGCTGCGAAGCGGCGCGGATTTTACGAGAATCGAATGGGACGCCGATCTTTCAGGGCAGAATATTGCGCTTGCTGGCGGGTTCGAAGCTACGCTTGATGAGGCGCAGACCGCGGCGCAAGGAACGCTGGCCGCACCGCTGCTCGCGAAATTTCAGCGCAATTTCAAAGAGGCGATGGCAGGCGGCGCTTTCGCAAGCAGCGTTACTATTCGCAAAAACCCGGATGGTATCGCGCTGATTGTGCCCGACGCGCAGCTTTCAAACGCGGCTGGAGAAACGCTGGCTGCCCTTTCCCGTTTCAACTGGACGAGCGCCGACACTGGCCGCCAGCTAAGCGGCAATTTCGTAACCGGAGGCGCTGGCCTTCCCCAAATCAACGGACGCATGGAGCAGTCGGCGGGCGGGGCACTGGTGCTGCGGATGGGTATGGAACCGTACGCAGCGGGCGCCGACCGGCTGGCGATACCAAGGCTGCAAATTGAGCAGAGCGGTTCGGGACGGATGACATTCGCAGGCTCGGTATTTGCCAGCGGCGCGTTGCCGGGTGGGTCTGTCCGCGATCTCGTGCTTCCAATGGCAGGCTCTTGGAGCGAGGCTGGCGGTTTCCGCTTGGGCGAGCGGTGCACTCAAGTGCAATTTGGCGCGCTGACCTTTGCGCAGCTGGAGCTTCAAGCCAATGCGCTTGCCCTGTGCCCGCAGCGCGGCGGCGCTATAATAAGATATGACGATGCGCTTTCGATTTCGGCGGAAACACGCAGTTTCGCTCTTACCGGTGAACTGGCAGATGCGCCGGCAAACCTACGCGCAGAAAGTGCTTCTTTCTCCTACCCTGGGGGCTTCGCGTTGGCTGACGTCAATGCTGTCATCGGTGAGGAGGGTAATGCGGTTCACTTGACCGCGCAAAGCGTCGAAGGCGGCCTGTCCGGCGATCTGGCAGGCACAATCGCCGGAGGCTCCGCACAGCTTGACCTCGTCCCGCTCGATCTGACCGATCTTGCGGGCGGATGGGCCTACCGCGACGAAACATTAGTGGTGGACGGCGCAACGTTTGTCCTTACCGAACGGATCGACGGCGAAGAGCGGTTTGAGCCGTTGGTTGCCCGAAATGCCCACATGACCCTGAGCGGCGGTGAAATTGCTGCCCGCGCCGACTTGCTGAACCCCGCATCGAACCGGCTGATCACCAAAGTCACAGTCGATCATGACCTTGGCAATGGCGCCGGACAGGCGGTGCTAGATGTGCCAGGCGTCGTATTCGACGATCAGCTTGCGCCAGAAGACCTGACCTATCTGGCGAAAGGTGTGATCGCCTTTGCAGACGGCACCGTCAGCGGGGAGGGCCTGATTGAATGGCAGGGCTCTGACGTTACGAGCACAGGCACTTTTGGCACAGACGGGCTTGATCTGGCGGCGGCATTCGGGCCGCTCGACGATGTTTCGGGAACGGTTGAGTTCACCGACCTTCTCGGCCTGACAACGGCGCCAGGCCAGCTGATCGAAATTGGCGCGGTTAACCCGGGTATTGAGGTGCTGGGCGGGTCGGTGCAATTCTCGATGACGGACGGAGAGCTTATCGCGCTAGAGGATGCGCGCTGGCCGTTCATGGGCGGCACCCTTATTCTTCGCCCCGTCACGATCACATACGGCACGCCCGGATCACAGAATTATGTGTTCGAGATCATCGCACTCGATGCAGCCACATTCGTTGCGCAGATGGAGCTTAGCAATATCGGTGCAGCAGGTACGTTTGATGGAACGGTGCCGATCTCCTTCGATGATGATGGCAATGGCGTGATCACCGGCGGGCTGCTTTTGTCACGGCCACCCGGCGGTAACGTGTCCTATATCGGCGAACTGACCTACGAAGACCTCGGCGCGATCAGCAATTATGCGTTTCAGTCGCTGCGTTCGCTCGATTATCGGCAGATGAGCATTGCACTGGACGGAAACGTGGCGGGTGAGATCATCACGAAATTCCAGATCGATGGCGTGCGCCAGGGTGAAGGGGCCAGCCGGAATTTCATCACCCGCAGGCTCGCCAACCTCCCGATCCGCTTCAACATCAACGTGCGGTCGGAATCCTTCACGCAATTGGCGCTGATCGCGCGCGGATTGACCGATCCTTCTGCATGGGGAGACGCGGTTGATCGCGGCATCTTCGAGGTTGAGGACGGCCGCCTGATCCGCCGCGCTCCGCTCGGTTCAGAACCGGACCGGGAACCTGACGCTGCACCGGTTCCCGATGCGCGCAATGATAATGAATTGCCTGTTCAACCTGTAGAAAGCGACAATACGCCATGACAGACGCGAAATTGACCGGAATCCGCGGTCCTGCCACAACTATGCGTTGCAAGCGCAATGGATGGGGGAGGCAGCGAATGATGGTCAGGGCCGGATTGATAATGACCGGAACATCGGCGCTGATTGGTTGCGTCAATGTTTCTGCGCCCGATGAACCGATTGTCATCGAGCTAAATATCAATATCCGGGCCGACGTAGTTTACCAGTTGGCCGAAGACGCGGCCAATACGATCGAGGAGAATGCGGACATATTCTGATCCGCAGACAGCGATCATTTCGAGAGGTTGAAGACAATGAACACGCTTTGCAAACTTGCCCTGACAATCGCGGCTAGCGCGGTTGCCGCAGGCGCTTTTGCCGCCCCGGCTCAGGCGCAGCGCGACCCTGCTTACGCTGCGGCGCGTGCCGATGGCTCGATCGGGGAGAAGGTGGACGGCTATCTCGGCATTGTCGGTAACGCCACACCCCAGCTTCGCCGGTTGGTCAACGACATCAACATCAAACGCAAGGCGGTCTATTCCAGCAAGGCGAGCGAGAACAACGCCACTGTGGAAGAATACGCCCTGACTGCCGGTTGCCAGGCGATTGCCCGCACAGTCCCCGGCGAAAAATATCAGGCTCCTGATGGAACCTGGCAGACACGCACGAGTGCGCCGCCTGTTCGCGATCCGCGCTGTCCGTAGGGGCAAAAGCAGATCGCGAGCCTGAGAAGCAATTTCGCACCAATTCTTGCGCCAAATACACACGCGCTATGGTTGACTCGGTTATGCCCCCCTTCTAAGGGGGCCACGCCCTTGGCGGGCACTTCAATGCGTGTGCCTCGCAACCCCTAATTGGAAGCAGGCATGAGCGACGAAAAGCCCGCACGAGAATCCATAGCTGAGGATGCGCGGATCGACGCGCTCGAGGCGCGGCTCAAAGCTGCTCGCGAGCGGGAAGACGAACGCAACCGGCCAAAGGTCAAAGGAGCCGATGCGAATTATCGCAGCGGCAACCGGGTGCTTGCGGACCTGCTGGGTGGGATTTTCGGAGGTTTGATCATCGGTTGGGCGTTCGATGCGCTCGTCGGGACCATGCCATGGGGTCTGTTGGCTGGCCTGTTCTTCGGAATAGGCGTCGCCTTCAGGAACATTATTCGAGCGGCGAATGCGCGTCCTGACGATCCGGATGAGGATCGATAAAAAGGGCGCGTTTCGCATAAGGTATTAGGGACCGACAGACAGTGGCAGCCGATCAGGGCAAAGTCGATCCGATGAAGCAGTTCCAACTTGAACCGCTTTTCGGCTCTGACAACTGGGACCTTGCTGAAGGTTTCAACATCGCTTTTACAAATTCTGCGTTGTGGATGGCCATCACGGTCTTTCTGCTATGGGCCTTCGTGGCTGGCGGTATGAAGCGCGAGCTGGTGCCGGGCCGCTGGCAGATGGCAGTCGAAAGCTTCACCGGCTTTATTGACGACATGCTTGAAGCGAATGTCGGCAAAGAGGGGCGCAAATACACGCCTTACATCTTCAGCCTGTTCATGTTCATCCTCTTCGCGAACCTGCTCGGCCTGCTGCCAATCGGTATTTTCGGCCTGCATCCCTTCACCTTCACCAGTCACTTTACCGTCACCGGTGTTCTGGCTGTAATCAGCTTTTCCATCGTGCTGATCGTTGGTTTCTGGAAGCATGGCTTTAAATTCTTCTCGCTGTTTGTGCCGCATGGCACCCCGGTGCCGATGATCCTGCCGATTGCGCTGATTGAATTTTTCTCGTTCCTCATCCGGCCGTTCAGCCTCGCCCTGCGACTGTTCGTCGCGATGATGGCGGGACACGTCCTGCTGAAAGTGCTTTCGACCTTCGTAATCGACGGGACGAATGCAGGCGCGGGTATCGGACTGCTTGTCGGTGTGCCCAGCTTTGCCCTGATGATCGCTATCAGCGCGCTCGAAATTCTGGTCGCTGGCATTCAGGCTTACGTTTTCGCGCTTTTGACGTCGCTGTATATCAATGACGCCGAGCACCTTCACTAATCTATCCCTTTCCATTCACACAGTTTTGATTTTCAAGGAGTTTTTATAATGGAAGCAGAAGCAGCCAAGCTCGTAGGCGCAGGCCTCGCAGCAATCGGTGCCGGTATGGCAGCCATCGGCGTTGGTAACGTCTTCGGTTCGTTCCTCGAAAGCGCGCTGCGCAATCCGGGCGCCGCAGACGGCCAGCAGGGCCGTCTGTTCATCGGCTTCGCCGCAGCCGAACTTCTCGGCCTGCTGGCGTTCGTCGTTGCGATGATCCTGATCTTCGTCGTTTAAACGATTTCGATCTTTCGGGCTGGCCTGCGAATGCGTGTGCCAGCCCGCTGATCCTCAACCTGTTCTCATTTTCGGATCCGGCTCATGCCACAAATAGCTCAGCTAGCGGAATTCGCGTCCAGCCAGATTTTCTGGACGTTGATCTTCTTTGGCATCACATTCTTCCTTATCGGTCGCGGTATGGTGCCCAAGGTAATGGAGACCGTCGAATTGCGCGACAAGCAGATTGCTGACGATCTTGCCGCTGCTCAAGGTGCACGAGACGCAGCGGATGAGCAGGAAGATGCGTGGCGTGTGCGTGAGAATGAAAACCGCGCGGCGGCACAGTCACTGATCGCGGATGCAAAGATCAAGGCCGCTACCAAAACCGAAACGAAGCTGGCCAAGTCGCAAGAACGGCTGGATGCCCAGCTAGCTGAGGCTGAAGCCCGTATCGAAGCGGCCCGTATCGACGCCATGACGGAAGTCGAAAGCGTGGCTGCTGAAGCAACTCAGGACATTCTGGCCCGCCTAGCGGGTGCCAAAGTGGACAAACGGACCGCACGGTCCGCTGTGAAAAAGGCTCTCGCCAATGGCTAATCCCGGCGCAGATACACCCGAACTTTTCGAAGCAGAGCCTGCAGAGGCATTCACCAGCGA
Organism: Erythrobacter sp. MTPC3; assembly: GCF_042854385.1. Classification (NCBI taxonomy): domain Bacteria; kingdom Pseudomonadati; phylum Pseudomonadota; class Alphaproteobacteria; order Sphingomonadales; family Erythrobacteraceae; genus Erythrobacter; species Erythrobacter sp. MTPC3. The sequence goes on along the minus strand of NZ_BTGP01000008.1, from coordinate 51,351 downwards.
CGCCGCCGGCAGTTATGCCGAGCCGTCTGCTCTGGGTCTCGATAGCTATGCGTGGGTTTCGCTCGCGATGCTCGTGCTTATCGGTGTGATGCTGTGGAAGAAGGTTCCCGGTATTGTGACTGGCGGCCTCGATTCCAAAATTGCCGAAATCAAGAAGCAGCTTGATGAAGCCAAGGACTTGCGCGCCGAAGCAGAAAAGCTCCGCGACGAATATGCAGCCAAGATCGCTGGCGCCGAAGCTGATGCGGAAAAGATGATGGAAGGCGCTCAGCGCGAGGCCGACGCCATCTTGGAAAAAGCCGAGGCCGATAGCGAAGCGATGATCGCCCGCCGTGAGCGCATGGCCGAAGACAAGATCTCGGCAGCAGAACGTGAAGCCATTGCCGGTGTCAAAGCGAAAGCGGTGGAGGCGGCTGCGGCAGCTTCTGGCGCTTTGATCGCCGATCGCCACACCAGCGAAGATGACGCAAAGCTGGCCGATGAAGTGATCGCCGCGCTTTAAGGCGGATAGCTGCGATATTCTGACAATGAAGAGGGCGGCCTGCATTGGCCGCCCTTCCTGTATCAGCTGCCAGGTTCGAACACGACTTTGCCCACCAATTGGCGGTTTGACATTGCCTCAAACCCCTCGCGCCACCGGCTAAGCGGCAGAGTGCGATCAATTGCAGGCGTGATTTTGCCATCGGTTGCAAGCTGCGCGATCGCGGCGCTGATCGCCGCCCCGCGCTCGGGAAAACGCCGCGCGTATTCGCCCGCCCTAAGGCCAAGGATGGAGAACCCCTTTATCAAGGGAATGTTGGTTGCGACATCTGCGATCCTTCCCCCGGTAAAGCCGACCACAACCAGCTTGCCGCCAAACGCGACGCAGCGTGTGCTTTCATCGAAGATATCTCCGCCAACCGGATCGAACACGATGTCCGCCAGCGCACCGCCGGTTATTTCAGAAACCTGTTCACGAAAGCGCCCTACAGCGTGAATAACAGCATCGGGTGCATAGAGCGACGCTATCCTGCCGCGCTTCTCCTCTCTGCCGGTCGCCGCGATGACCCGCGCTCCCATCGCCTTGGCTAGGTCTACTGCGGCAAGACCCACTCCCCCGCTCGCGCCGTGGATTAACACCCTCTGGCCCGGCTTGACCGCGCATAGCTCGACCAGGCCGGTATATGCGGTCGAATATGCCGCGCCCATCGCAGCCGCTGATGGCAAACTTACTTTGCCGGGCACTGATGAAAGCGATGTTTCAGGAACGCTTGCCAATTCGGCAAACGCACCCGTTTTTTGACCACCCATAACGCGGTCGCCCGGCTCGAATGCACTACCTGCGTCCGCCTCAATCACCTCGCCCGCCATTTCGAGGCCGCTGGTGAAGGGCAGGGGCGGTTTGAACTGATATTTGCCCTGCGTCATGAGCAGGTCGGGATAGTTGAGTGAGGCTGCCTTGACCCGCACGAGAACGTCTCCAGTCGCCCTTTGAGGAACTGGCAAGTCGATCAACTGCACGCCGCTCAGATCATCGCTCAGGCGCTCGACACGCAGTGCCTGCATTGATTTAGAAATTGTCTTTCGCCTCTCGCAACGCGGCGAATGTCTCGTGCGGCGCGCTCCCGCCCCATCGGGCCATCATCGCCGGGTCGTCCGCCCGTAGGAACGGATTGGTTGCCAGCTCGCGTGACAGCACAGTTGGGACCGTTGCCTCACCGCGAGCCCGCTTTGCGTCTATTTCCTCGGCATACTCTTGCAACGCTTCGTTGTCGGGATCGGCGTGGAGCGCGAATTTCGCGTTTGCCTGCGTGTATTCGTGCGCGCAGTAGAGCGTGGTTGCGGTGGAAATACGCTTGATCCGTTCAAGACTGTTCCAGAACTGCTCCGGTTCACCTTCAAACATGCGCCCGCAGCCGAGCGCGAAGACCGCATCACCGACGAATGCGACGCCTTCTTCGATGATGTGATACGCAATGTGTCCGTTCGTGTGTCCTGATACGTCAATGACCTGCGCCGTATGCTCGCCCAGATTCACAGTGTCGCCATGACTGACGACGCGGTCGATGGGCGACAGCTTTTCGACCTCGGCGGGAGCAAGCACCCGTGCGCCGGTCGCCTCGACAATCGCATTGTTTCCGCCCGCATGGTCGGGGTGCCAATGCGTGTTCCAGATATGCGTGATCGTCCAACCTTTGGCCTCGGCCTGTTTCAGATACTCCTGCGCATCGGGCGTATCGATAGCAGCGGTCTCCCCCGTGACAGAGTTGTGAACGAGGAAGCCGTAATTGTCGGACAGGCAGGGGAACTGATGGATGTGTATGGTCATGGGCGCGATTGTAACACGTCACGGCCAACAGAAAAGGCCCGCCTGCATCGCTGCAAACGGGCCTTTCCCGTTACCCTACCGCTCCGCTTTGTCGCGGTGCGGCTGAAGGCTCAAAAACCTTCGGCTTATTCGTCGCCCTTCTTGAGAGCTTCGCCCAGGATGTCGCCGAGCGACGCGCCGCTGTCGGACGAACCGAACTGCTGCACTGCTTCTTTCTCTTCGGCAATCTGACGCGCCTTGATCGAGAAGTTCGGTTTTTTCGAACGGTCGAAACCGGTGACCATCGCGTCAACTTTGCTGCCAACCTGGAAACGGTCGGAGCGTTGCTCGTCGCGGTCGCGGCCGAGGTCGCTGCGCTTGATGAAGCCGGTCGCGCCGTCGTCGCCAACCTGCACTTCGAGGCCGCCATCGCGGACTTCGAGGACGGTGACAGTGACGGTCGAGCCCTTGCGAAGGCTGCTGGTGTCTGCGCCGTCTGCCGATGGAGCGCCTTTTTCCAGCTGCTTCATGCCGAGACTGATGCGTTCTTTATCAACATCGACGTCGAGAACGACGGCTTTGACTTCTTCACCCTTGCGGTGGAGCGCCAGTGCGTCTTCGCCCGAGATGCCCCATGCGATATCCGACATGTGGACCATGCCATCGACATCGCCGTCGAGACCAATGAACAGACCGAATTCGGTTGCGTTCTTGACTTCGCCGGTGACTTCCGCGCCGACCGGGAACTTCTCTGCAAACTCGTCCCACGGATTGCGCTGGGCCTGCTTCAGGCCGAGCGAAATGCGACGCTTTTCACTGTCGACTTCGAGGACCATGACGTCGACTTCCTGTGAGGTCGAAACGATCTTGCCCGGGTGGACGTTCTTTTTGGTCCAGCTCATTTCGCTGACGTGGACCAGACCTTCGATGCCCGGCTCCAATTCGACGAACGCACCATATTCGGTGATGTTGGTTACGGTACCGGTCAGCTTCGCACCCATCGGGTACTTGGCGGAGACGCCGTCCCACGGATCGCTTTCGAGCTGTTTCATGCCGAGGCTGATGCGCTGCGTATCGGCGTTGATACGCACGATCTGCACGGTGACAGTCTGACCGATTTCGATGATTTCGCTCGGGTGGTTGACCCGCTTGTAGCTCATGTCGGTGACGTGCAGCAGGCCGTCGATACCGCCGAGGTCAACGAATGCACCGTAATCGGTGATGTTCTTGACTACGCCTTCGATGACCTGACCTTCGGCCAGCTTGTCGATCAGCTCGCTGCGCTGTTCTGCGCGTGTCTCTTCGAGGACGGCACGGCGCGAAACCACGATGTTGCCGCGGCGGCGATCCATCTTCAGGATCTGGAACGGCTGCGGCATGTCCATCAGAGGGGTAACGTCGCGCACGGGGCGGATATCGACCTGCGAGCCGGGCAGGAATGCCACAGCGCCGTCGAGGTCGACAGTGAAGCCGCCCTTGACGCGGCCAAAGATGCGGCCTTCGACGCGGGCGCTTTCGCCAAATTCGTTTTCAAGCTTGTCCCAGGCGGCTTCGCGGCGGGCGCGGTCGCGGCTGAGCATCGCTTCGCCATCGGCGTTTTCGACGCGGTCGACATACACTTCGACTTCGTCGCCGACGCTAAGGCCGTGATCGTCTTCGCCGCGGGCGAATTCTTTGAGGTTGATGCGGCCTTCGGATTTTAGGCCAACGTCGATCACGGCCATGCCGGCTTCGATCGAGGTAACGGTGCCTTTTACGACGCGGCCTTCAAAGCCGCCGTCTTCTGCACCGCCGAGTTGTTCGTTAAGAAGCGCTTCGAAATCGTCGCGCGTTGGGTTGGGCGAGGTCGCCATAGAGGAGAAATTCCTGTTATTTCAGTTTGCTACCGGCCACCGGTTTTTCCGGGGTCTTTCACCGTCTCCGACGCACCATTGCGGCGGCTAACGGGGCAAGAGGCCGTATGTCTCCGCAAGGCCGAATGCGCATGCGAAGGTTCCGTCAACCAGATCGATTGTGAGAACGGACGCGCGCCTAGTCCAATCGCGGCGTGTAGGCAAGGAATTTCGGGGAATCTCGCCGCATTCCGCAGCTTCGTGATGAGACATGGACCGCATGTTACACGGTCCTGAAACAGAATATCGGCGTGATGCAATGCACCCTTAGCCTTAAGAGAATATGCAGGTTTGCGTGCCGAAAACATGCCGCGGCATATCCCACCCTGACGCAGAGTAGGAAAGCGGACTTAGCCCGCTCAATCGCCGCAATCAGTCTAAAGCCAGCGCGGTCTTCACCGCGTCCAGCACCGTTTCAAACGCCTGTTCTCGGTCAAAACTGGTTGTGTCGATCACCAAAGCTTCGGGAGCGGCTTTCAGCGGGGCATCGGCTCGGTTTATGTCGCGGGCGTCGCGCTTTGCAATGTCGGCTTCGACATCGGCGAGTTGTACATCCACGCCGCGTCCCGTCATTTCAAGCCAGCGTCGCCGCGCGCGCGCTTGAACACTGGCGGTGATGAACAGTTTTACGTCGGCATCGGGCGCAATGATGGTGCCGATATCACGTCCGTCGAGCACCGCGCCGCCGGTTTGGGTGGCAAAGCTGCGTTGGCGTTCAAACAGGGCGCTGCGCACCGCGGGATGCACGGAAACCCGGCTCGCCAGGCTTCCGGTGCCTTCGCTGCGCAGGGCGGGATCGGCCAGCAGGTCATCGGCAAAACCGCAGGCGGCCACCGCGTCACCCTCACTGTCGGGATCTCCATCATTCAATTGCACCTGATAGCCAACGGCCCTGTATAGCAGCCCTGTATCGAGGTGCGGGATGCCGAAATGCGCGCCCAGTTTCTGCGCGATGGTGCCTTTGCCCGATGCTGTCGGACCGTCGACGGCGATGATCATGAAAATATGTCCCGTGCTTTTTCAGGGGTGATGGTGCGGGCCTCGCGCTTTTTCCAGCGGTGATGCAAAAACAAAAATCCGATACTGCCAAGGATCAGGTTAAGGCCAAAGCTGGCGAGATCGAAGTTGCCATTATTACGGAACAAGACCGATCCGATCGCAAACACCACGATGATCACTGCGGCCAGCAGACGCTTTCGCAAGGGGGTGACAGGTTTAAGGCGCGGCATTCACGGTTCCCAATGATGGCCCGCCGATCATGCCTGTGCCGCAGTTTCGAGCAAACCCAAAAAGGTTGGAAAGCTGGTGGCAATCGGCGCGGTGTCATCGATTGAAACGCCGTCGCGGCTCGCCAGACCGGCAACCGCCATGCTCATTGCGATGCGGTGATCCAGCCTCGTTTCGACCGCGGCATTTTCCGGCGTTCCGGCCAAAGGTTCGCCGCCAGTGCCGTGGATTGTCAGCCCGTCCTCTTCCTCTTCGACGCGGGCACCGGCGAGTGTGAGCGCCTTTGCCATGACCGAAATCCGGTCGCTTTCCTTGACCCGCAATTCTTCAAGCCCGTGCGTCCGCGTGGTTCCTTTGGCGAGCACGGCGGCCACGAACAGGACCGGAAACTCGTCGATCATGCTGGGCGCCATTGCCGGGTCGATATCGGCCCCTTCAAGGGCGGAATGCCGGACCCGCAAATCGGCAACGGGTTCCCCGCCAACTTCGCGCGTGTTCAACTCTTCGATGGAGCCGCCCATCTGGCGCAGGGCATGGACGATCCCGGCCCGCGTGGCGTTCATGCCGACATTCTCGATAGTGATATCGCTGCCTGGCACGATCAGCGCGGCGACCATGAAAAACGCTGCCGAAGAAGGATCGCCGGGCACTTCGACATGCTGAGGTTTGAGGTCAGCTTCACCGTGGATCGAGATCAGGCGCTCGCCGTCCTCCTCGCCTATTTCGACGGTCGCGCCAAAGCCGGTAAGCATTCGCTCTGTGTGATCGCGGGTCGCGACAGGCTCGATCACACGGGTGATGCCGGGTGTGTTCAATCCTGCGAGCAGGACGGCGCTTTTGACCTGCGCGCTTGCGACGGGAAGGCGGTAGGTGATCGGAACGGCGGGAAGCGCCCCGCGCAGCATCAGAGGCAGGGTGCCGCCAGCAGATGCTTCAAAGCTCGCGCCCATTTGCGAAAGCGGTTCGATCACGCGGTTCATCGGGCGGCCTGAAAGGCTCGCATCGCCGGTGAATGTCGCTGAAAAACCGTTGCTCGCCAGCAGGCCCATAAGCAGCCGAGTAGATGTGCCGGAATTGCCCATGTCGAGCGCCCGTTTCGGCTCCAGCAGGCTGCCGACGCCTGCGCCGTATACCCGCCATGTGCCATCATTGCCGCGTTCAATCTGGGCGCCCAGCTGCCGCATCGCAGCAGCAGTTGCGAGCACATCCTCCCCTTCGAGCAACCCCTCGATCGTGCTCTCACCCAGCGCCAGAGACGCAAACATCAGCGCCCTGTGGCTGATGGATTTATCGCCCGGAACGCGGATCGTCCCGGTCAGCGGTTTCGAGAATTGAAAGGTATGGGCTGGCAATTGCGATGGTCCGTGATTAGGTCGGCGATCAAGACGCGCTGCTTTGACAGTGCCCCGTGCATCTGGCAAGGCGCGCCGCGATCTTGATTCCGGAAGTTTCCGGTCCCGATAATATGCAAAATCAGGCGTCCGCCATCCAGAGCGGGCAAGACTAAGGATTTAGTGAGAATGGCTAAGCCAGAATGGGGCACCAAGCGTTCCTGCCCCAAATGCGGGGAACGCTTTTACGACCTCGGCAAAGACGATCCCGTAACCTGCATCGAATGCGGTGAGGAATGGTCGCCGGAGCCGGTTCTGAAATCCAAGCAGCCGATCCCGTTCGACGACCCCGAAAAGAAGAAGAAAGAGGGCGAAGCGGACAGCGATCTGGCCGATGACGAGGATGATGAACTGAAAGACATCGAGAATATCGATGACGAAGAAGATTCGCCCGATAACGATGTTGACCTTGGCGGCGACGATGACCTTGGCGTGTCCAAGGGCAAAGGCGACGACGACGATCACGACAATTAATTCTTGCCTTTCGCGGGGAGCAGCCTTATCGGGGCGCTCCCTTGCGAGAGCAGGGCACTGGTCCTATCTTTGACGGGGTCACACATCGGTGAAATGGGGCCTTAGCTCAGCTGGGAGAGCGCAACACTGGCAGTGTTGAGGTCAGCGGTTCGATCCCGCTAGGCTCCACCACCGAACCATATTCAAGTCGGGTTTTCCTGGGGAAACTCCGCACGCTGGCCAACGAGGTTTCGTTCGCCGGCGTTTTTCGCGTTTAGACTGTGCCACGTTCGGCATGAGGGAGTTAGAGACGATGTTTGACAGTCTGTCCGACCGCCTTGGCGGTGTCTTTGACAAGCTCAAGGGCCGCGGCGCTCTTAAAGAACAAGACGTGCGCGACGCCATGCGCGAAGTGCGGATCGCGCTGCTCGAAGCTGACGTGGCCCTCCCGGTCGCGCGCCGGTTTATTGACGCGGTCACCGAAAAAGCTGTCGGTCAGGAAGTCCTGAGGGCCGTCAGTCCCGGCCAGCAAGTCGTCAAGATCGTCCATGACGAGCTGGTCGAGACGCTGGGCGGGCACGAGACCGAAGGGTTGATCCTTGAGGCCAAACCGCCGGTCGTCATCATGATGGTCGGACTGCAGGGCTCCGGTAAAACGACGACCACTGCAAAGCTGGGTAAGCTGATCCGCGAGAAGCATGGCAAGAAAGCTATGATGGCATCGCTCGACGTAAACCGGCCAGCCGCACAGGAGCAGCTGGCGGTGCTGGGCGAGCAGGTCGATATCGCGACATTGCCAATCGTGGCGGGCCAGCAGCCGGTCGACATTGCGCGGCGCGCGATGGAATCGGCGAAGCTGCAAAACTTCGATGTCCTGCTCCTCGATACGGCAGGCCGCCTGCATGTCGATGAAGCGCTGATGGCCGAGATGAAGGCTGTATCCGGCGTTTCCGCCCCGACCGAAGTGTTGTTGGTAGTCGACAGCCTGACAGGTCAGGACGCGGTCAATGTCGCGCAAAGTTTCACCAGCGAAGTGCCGCTTACAGGCGTGGTGCTCACCCGAATGGACGGCGATGCGCGCGGCGGTGCGGCGCTTTCGATGCGCGCTGTCACCGGCAAGCCGATCAAGTTTGCCGGTACGGGCGAGAAACTCGACGCGATTGAGACATTCCGCCCCGGCAGCGTTGCTGACCGCATCCTCGGCATGGGCGACGTTGTCAGCCTCGTCGAAAAAGCGGCTGCGACGATCAAGGAAGATGAGGCCGAGCAGCTCGCGAAGAATTTCGAGAAGGGCAAATTCGACCTCAACGACCTGCGTATGCAGTTAAAGCAGATGCAGAACATGGGCGGTCTTGGAATGCTGGCAGGCATGATGCCAGGCATGAAAAAGGCGAAAGCGGCAATGGCTGCGTCGAATATGGACGACAAGGTGCTGGTCCACATGGACGCGATCATCGGTTCCATGACGCCCAAGGAACGCGCGCATCCCGGTGTGATGAATGCCAAGCGCAAGAAGCGCGTGGCGGCTGGCAGCGGGACCGATGTGCAGACAGTGAACAAATTGCTGAAAATGCATCAGGAAATGGGCCGCGCGATGAAGCAGATCAAGAAGATGGGCGGGCTGAAAGGCCTCGCGGCCATGTTCGGCGGCGGCGGTATGGGCGGACCCGGTGGCGGAATGCCCGGACTGGGCGGGCCAGGTGGAGGCATGGGCGGCGGAATGCCGGGCGGTCTCCCCGGCCTCGGCGGACCCGGCCCCAAGAAATGATTTTAACAAACTACATGAATTCAGATATTTAAACTCGAAAGGTAATTTCAAATGGCAGTAGCAATCCGGCTTTCGCGCGGTGGCGCAAAGAAGCGTCCTTACTATCGCATCGTCGTGTCTGATTCGCGCAGCCCGCGCGACGGCAAGTATCTTGAGCAGATCGGCACCTATAACCCGCTGCTCGCCAAAGATGACGAGAACCGCGTAAAGCTCGACGAAGATCGTGCGCGTTACTGGATCGGCGTCGGCGCCAAGCCGTCGGACCGCGTCCTGCGTTTCTTCGACGCCGCCGGCATCATGGAGCGTGACGCACGCAACAACCCGAACAAGGGTAAGCCGGGCGAAAAAGCGACCGAGCGCGCTGAAGAAAAGGCTGAAAAGCTGAAGGAAGCCGAAGAAGCGAAGAAGGCCGCCGAAGAAGAAGCCAAGGCAGCAGCCGCTGCTCCGGCTGAAGAAGAAACCGCAGCCGAAGCGACCGAAAACGAAGCCACCGGCTCGGTCAAAACCGAAGAGACCGCCGAAGCGGTTGCTGATGCAGTTGAAGATTCCACTCCGGCAGACGCATCGGACGAAGAGAAGACCGCGATGGCCGAACAGGCTGCCGAAGGCGGTCCAGCCGAAGAAAAGGCTGAGTAAGCCTTTCCAATGGCAGAAACACACGATGCGCGCCGGGTCCTGGAACTTGCCGCGATTACCGGCGCGCATGGTGTTTCTGGCGAGGTTCGCCTCAAATTGTTCGGGGAGGGCGTCGAGGCGCTCTCCGCACACAGCGAATTTATCGCGCGCGATACGGGCGCGGTCCTGACGCTAAAGAAAATCCGCTCCGACAACAAAGGCGGCGCGGTGGCGCGCTTTGCCGAGTGCACGAGCCGGAACGATGCGGAGAAACTGCGCGGCACTGTTCTGACGTCATCGCGCGATGATTTGCCCGCTCTGGAAGAGGGCGAATATTATCACGCCGACCTGATCGGCCTGACCGCCATGACCGATACCGGCGACACCGTTGGCAGAGTTATCGCGGTCGAAAACTTCGGCGCCAGCGACATTATCGAAATTGAAAAAGACCCGGTGCCTGAAAAAGGCATGAAAACCTTTATGGTCCCGATGACGGCTGAGGCCGTTAAAGAATGGGATGCGACAAGGCTTGTGATCGCGGCCGATTTCGCAGAGGATTAGGCTAAGCGTGTACAGGGATTTTCTATGGAAATAGAGCTGCTCATCGGGTCATACTTCCTCATCATTTTTACCGCTTTTGCCTCGTCCGGGGCAGCCGCTATTCTCACGATCTGGTTTCCTGAAATGGCGAGATCATGGCGGGTTGCGGGGGCTCTGCTCACTCTCGGATTTACCCTGATCGTCCCAGTCTTGGGCCTTATTTTCTTCGCGGAAAGTGGTGCAGGAGATTCTTCGGTAAGTCCGATTCAAGATGCGGCAGCGACGTTTTTGTTTGGCGCCTTGATGGCTTTGCTGGGATGGCCGTTTGCTTTTCTGGTCTCAAGGGCGCTTGATCGCCAACGATTTTCCAGCTTCGAGGTCTTTGAATGACCAAGCTCCCCGTCGCGATCTGCCAAGCTGCTCCGATTCCGCTCGATTTTGCGGGCGGCATCGAGAAAGCTGTCCGCCTTTCGCGTGAGGCCATCGAGGGCGGCGCTAGGTTCGTCGCATTCGGCGAGACTTTCCTTGGCGGCTATCCGCTGTGGCTGGATGAGGCTCCAGGCGCGGCGCTGTGGGATCATCCGGGGACCAAGGCGCTCCACGCGATTATGCTGGAACACGCCATCGTCGCGAATGATGAGCGGCTGCTGCCTTTGCAGGAAATGTGCGATGAAAGCGGCGCTTGCATCTCTATCGGCGCGCATGAGCGGGTGCGGCAGAGCGTCTACAACAACCAATTGCTGTTTCGCCCCGGTGAGGCACCGCTGGACCACCGCAAACTGGTGCCCACCCATGGCGAGCGGCTGATCTGGATGCGCGGCGATGGATCAACGCTGGGCGTGCACAGCGCCGAATGGGGCAGCGCGGGTAACCTCATCTGCTGGGAGCACTGGATGCCCTTGGCGCGCGCAGCGATGCACAATCTGGGCGAGAGCGTGCATGTTGCCGCTTGGCCGACCGTGCGCGAGGAATACGCGCTGGCATCGCGCCATTATGCGATGGAGGGGCGATGTTTTGTGCTCGCAGCAGGGCTGGTGCAGCACCGCGATGATTTGTTTGATGGCTTGGAACGGGTTGGTGGCAACAGCGATGCCCTGGCGCTGTTCAACGCTATCGAAGGCGAGCATCTGAACCGAGGCGGTTCGATGATCATTGCCCCAGATGCGCGTGTTCTAGCCCAAGCGGGCGAGGGCGAAGAGATTTTGCACGCGGAACTGGACTTGAGCGAGATCGGCGGCGGGCTGGCGAGCCTTGATACCGACGGCCATTATTCGCGGCCCGATGTGTTTGAGCTCAATGTGGATATTAAGGCGAAGAATGGGGTTCTTTTCAACTCGCAGTGAGCCGCCTTCCGATATCGTGACCGCGCAAGATTTTGTCCTTTGGGTTGCGCGAGAAGAATTCGGAATTGGCGAAGCGACGCTGACCAGCGCACTTGACCAGGACTTGAAAATCATTGGCGATGACGTTGATGATTTTGCTGAACTGCTCGCTAATCGTTATGGCGAATGGGTATGTGAATGGCCATGGGACAGGTTTGTTTGCCTAAATGAAGGCGTTTCAATTTTGGCTCCATTTGCTGCCCTGTGGGATTTGCTGAGGCTTCCGTGGCGCGAAACGGCTTTTCCCAGAAAGCCTCAGCTTGAGCGTCTGACACTAGCACATGTTGCAAATGTGCTTGAACGCGGCGAATGGATCGAACCATGACCTTCGCCGCTACCATCCTAACCCTCTACCCTGAGATGTTTCCCGGCCCGCTCGGCACTTCGCTGGCGGGCAAGGCGCTCGCCCGCGGCGATTGGTCTTGCGACACTATACAGATGCGCGACTTTGCCGCCGACAAACACCGCACCGTGGATGATACGCCCGCAGGCGGCGGGGCGGGCATGGTGCTTAAGGCCGACATTCTCGGCGCGGCGGTCGATCATGCCATTTCCCAGCAGCGGGATGCCCCCATCCTCGCCATGACACCGCGCGGGAAACCGATCACTCAGGACCGCATCCGCGCTATCGCGGGCGGCCCCGGCGTCACGCTCCTTTGCGGACGGTTCGAAGGCTTTGACGAACGCCTGTTTGAGGCGCGCCCAAGAATCGAGCAGGTTAGCCTTGCGGACATCGTCCTTTCCGGAGGTGAAACGGCGGCGATTGCCATACTTGATGCTTGCATTCGGCTGCTTCCCGGCGTAATGGGCGCGGCTTCTAGCGGAACCGAGGAAAGCTTCGAAGACGGGCTTCTCGAATATCCGCAATATACCCGACCTCAAACATGGGAAGGGCGCACGATCCCCGAAGTGCTGCGATCTGGGGATCATGCGAAGGTGGACGCTTGGCGAAAGCTGCAGGCTGAAACCGACACTAGGTTACGCAGGCCGGACCTTTGGGAATGCTATAGTGGCGTTCGGGACCAGTCTGCCTCTGGCGCGCGGCGAAAAGATAAGGATACGGACCAGTGAACCTGATCCAGCAAATCGAAGCCGAAGAAATCGGCAAGGTGACCAAAGATATTCCAGAATTTCGCGCAGGCGATACCGTCCGCGTCGGCGTGAAGGTGACAGAAGGCTCACGCGAGCGCATCCAGAACTTTGAAGGCGTTGTCATTGCCCGGTCAAACCGCAGCATCAACAGCAATTTCACTGTGCGCAAAATGAGCTTCGGCGAAGGTGTCGAGCGTGTATTCCCGCTTTATGCTCCAATCGTCGACAGCATCACCGTCGTGCGTCGCGGTGTCGTGCGCCGCGCGAAGCTTTACTATCTGCGTGGCCGCACCGGTAAGCGTGCGCGTATCGCGGAACGCCGTGAGAATGCCCCGAAGGCGTAAGCCTTCCAATGGCAGCGCAGGCGTAAGTCTCGCACAGACGAATTAAAAAGGGCGGTTCCTGCGGGAGCCGCCCTTTTTCGTTGCGCTCTTGCCAATTGCGCCCGCGATTGCGAGTGAGGCACTCAATTCATCCGAGTTGAGAGGCTACCTTTGAAATGCGTTCATCCCTGCTTGCCGCTGCTGCCGCTGCGCTGTCTGTTCCTGCCGTCCATGCCAGTGCGGACGATCACATGATGACCGAAGAGGCAAAACTGACATTCGAGAGGGTTTTTGCATCGCCATCGCTCAACGGACCGGCGCCCCGTCAGGCGAAGCTTTCCCCCGATGGCCGTTATCTGACGCTGCTGCGCAACCGCGAAGATGACCGCGACCGGTATGACCTGTGGGGCTTTGATGTGGCGAGCGGCGAGTGGCGGATGCTGGTCGATAGCGAGGCGCTGGGCTCGGGCCGCGAACTGTCCGAAGATGAAAAGATGCAGCGTGAACGCGCACGGGTCGGCAACCTGAAAGGCATCATCAGCTACCAATGGGCCAGCGACGGTTCCGGCGTGTTGGTACCGCTCGATGGTGATCTTTATTTCGCGAAGCTCGACGGCGACGTTCAGCGCCTCACCGATACCGAGGAAAGCGAACTCAACCCGAAACTGTCGAGCAAGGGCGGCTATGTCTCCTTCGTGCGGGACCGGCAGCTGTGGGTCGGCGAAACAGGATCGGAGCCGGTTCCGATCACCCCGAAAGAGGGCGATACCATCCGCTGGGGCGAGGCAGAGTTTGTCGCGCAGGAGGAAATGGGCAGGCTCACCGGATACTGGTGGGAGCCGAACGATCTGCGCATCGCGGTTCAGCGCACCGATGAAAGCGGTGTCGGCATCGTAACGCGCGCTGCCATCGGCGCGACCGGCACAAAGGTGTTCGATCAGCGATATCCGGTTGCGGGGTCCGACAACGCGATTGTCGAACTGTTCGTGATGGACCCAGACGGCGGTAACCGTGTGAAGGTCGATCTGGGTGAAGACACCGATATCTATATCGCCCGCGTCAATTGGGGCCCGGACGATTTCCTGTATGTCCAGCGACAGAACCGCGACCAGACCGTGCTCGACATGTTGCGCGTAGACCCGACAACGGGCGAAAGCGTGATCTGGTTCACTGAAAATGCTGCGCGCGAAGATTACTGGATCAATCTGAGCGACAACTACCGTTTCCTGAAAGATGGCAGCCTGCTGTGGTGGTCGGAGCGCGACGGCTATGGCCATTTCTACCGCTTTGCCGACGGTGAATGGACCCAGCTTACCAAAGGGGATTGGGTTGCCACACGCCTTGTCGGTGTGAACGAGGAAGACGGGTACGTTTATTTCTCGGGCACTTTCGAAGATGTGCTTGCCCAGCAGATTTACCAGATTGAGCTGGATGCCGGTATGGACAGCATCGTGCGGGTCACCGACGGCGGTTGGCAGACCAGCGGCGTCATGGATACAAAGGGCAGGTCGCTGATGGTTACGCGATCAAAACAGGACCAGCCGCCGCAGACCTACCTCGCCGATCTTGAAGGGGGAGCGATCCAGACCTGGGTTGAGGAAAACGCGCTGGATGCCGATCATCCCTATACGCCCTATCTCGCCAGTCACCGCCCGGCGGAATTCGGCACGATCAAAGCGGCGGATGGCGAAACAGACCTCTATTACAAGATGGTCACACCGCCGATCGAGCCAGGTAAGACCTATCCGGTGTTCTATTACCATTATTCCGGGCCGGGGCCGCAGGTCGTCACGCGGGGCTGGGACGGCGCGTTGCAACAGGCCGTCGTCGATGCGGGCTACATCTGGTTTGAGCTGGACAATCGCGGATCGGCCAACAGGGGTGTTGCGTTTGAACAGCCGCTTTACCGCGCGATGGGCGGGGTCGAGGTTGACGATCAGCGCAAGGGCGCCGAATTCCTTAAAACGCTGCCCTATGTCGATGGCGAAAAGATCGCGCTTTATGGCTGGTCATATGGCGGATACATGACGCTGAAACAGATGCAGGCCGATCCGGGGCTGTATGCGGCGGGCATTTCGGGTGCGCCGGTGACCAAGTGGGAGCTTTACGATACCCACTACACCGAACGGTTCATGGGCGACCCTCGCAAAGTGCCCGAAGCATACGAAGCGGCAAGTGCCATCCCCGATGCGACCAAGATCAGCGATCCATTGCTCCTGATCCACGGCATGGCGGACGATAATGTCGTGTTTGAAAACTCTTCCGAACTGATCAGCGTCCTTCAGGAAGGGAACGTGCAGTTCGATATGATGCTGTATCCCGGATATACGCACCGCGTTGCAGGCGAGAATATCTCCCCGCATCTGTGGAACACGATGTTCCGGTTTTTGGAAGCAAACGGCGTAACCCCGCCGGAGTGATCTATTCGGCAAGCCATTGAAGCGCCTTGGCGGACACTTCGCCGGGCGCTTCGACTTGGGGATAGTGACCCGCGTTCTCGATCAGGTGATGGCGCGCACGCGGCACGGTGCTGCGCCATTTGTCATAGGCGTGCTTGCCGGAAACAGGATCGAGCGCGCCGTTGATCAGGCCGATCTTGTCCTGCGCCCTTATCAGTGCCGCTTCCCAGCGGTTTTTGTGTTCAACACGGTCTGCGATGTAATGCAGCAGCTTGTGCGTAATGCGGTTGCCGCCGTTGTAGCTGATGAACTCCCAGAACTCGTCCAGCTCCTGCTGGGAAGGCTGCGTGTCTGGCGCAAACACTTCTGAAAAGCTCTTGCCGAACCTTTCGCGGTTCATCAGCAGCCTGACGAGGAAGCCCAGCGGCGAAGTGCCCAGTTTCTGGATCGGTCGCTGGCGATGCTGGTCGGGAAAGATGCCGCCGTTCAGGAAAACCATCTGACCCAGTCCGGCAAAGCCGCTGCCCTTTTGCTGGCGGGCGAGCATTTCCTGCCCCACAGAGACCCCGTAATCGTGCACCAGCGCGTCAAACTTATCGATGCCCAGCTCGCCCAGCAAAGCCTCTTGCAGGTCGGTTTGGCGATGGATCGAATAACCAGATCGCGGCTTGTCCGACAGTCCGAAACCCAGCATATCGCACGCGATCAGGCTATGGTCGCGCCTGAGCGCGTCCCACACCGCAATCCAGTCCCACGAACAGGTAGGGAAGCCGTGGACCAGCAGCAGCGGGCTCGCATCGGGATCCGCATTCGTATTCTCACTGGTCCAATAGGCAATTTGATGCCCCTGAAAGTCAAAATACGTAGCTTTCTTGCTCCAGCTGTGTGTATCGCGCTGCATTCTCATTCCCCTTGCCATGTCCTGATAATAGCGGCAGCGGGGGCTGCAATCAGTTTCAATCGGAGTATGTGATTTGGGTTATCGGGTGGCAGTCGTAGGTGCGACCGGCAATGTCGGGCGTGAAATGATGCAGATCCTTGCAGAGCGCGAATTTCCGATCGAGGAAGTCGCAGCGGTCGCGAGCGGTCGCAGCCACGGATCCGAGGTCGAATTCGGCGACACGGGAAAGATGCTCAAATGCAAAAATATCGAACATTTCGACTGGAGCGGCTGGGACATCGCGCTGTTCGCAGCTGGCAGCGGCCCGGCAAAGGAATACGCGCCCAAAGCGGCGGCAGCAGGCTGCGTCGTGATCGACAATTCTTCGCTTTACCGGATGGAGCCGGACGTCCCCCTGATCGTGCCAGAGGTGAACCCGGATGCGATTGACGGCTATTCAAAGCGCAACATCATTGCCAACCCCAATTGCTCGACCGCGCAGCTCGTCGTCGCGCTCAAACCGCTTCACGATGCCGCAACGATCAAACGGGTAGTTGTCTCCACCTATCAGTCTGTCTCGGGCGCAGGCAAAGCGGGCATGGACGAACTGTTTGAACAAAGCCGCGCGATCTTTGTGGGCGATCCTGTTGAACCGGCCACGTTTACCAAGCAGATCGCGTTCAACGTGATCCCGCATATCGACGTGTTCCTTGACGATGGATCGACCAAGGAAGAATGGAAGATGGTGGTCGAAACCAAGAAGATCCTCGATCCCAAGGTAAAGCTGTCAGCGACCTGCGTCCGCGTTCCGGTGTTCGTGGGCCATGCAGAGGCGATCAATATCGAATTTGAAAACGAGCTTTCCGCAAAACAGGCACAGGATATCTTGCGTGAGGCGCCCGGCATCATGCTGGTCGATAAACGCGAGGACGAGGGATATGTCACTCCGGTCGAATGCGCCGGAGACAGTGCAACCTATATCAGCCGCGTGCGTGATGATCCCACGGTTGATAACGGACTGGCCCTGTGGTGTGTCTCTGACAATTTGCGCAAAGGTGCGGCATTGAACGCGGTGCAGATCGCCGAGCTGCTGGGCCGCCGCCACCTTAAAAAAGGTTGATCAAGATGCGTTCAGTTGCCCTCGCGCTTTGCATTTTTGCTCTGGCCGCTTGTGACAGCGGAACTGTGCCTAGCCCTGCCGAGCAGGCCCGATTGAAACCGGGTCTGCCTGATGTGGCGGAGGACGAGGTTCTGCTGCGCGCGGACGGCATCACAGCTGGCACCGACGCGTTTTACTTCGCTGCCGGACAGACCGAAGTTGAGGCGGCGCTTGCCCGCACTCTGGGTGATGCGAGCGAAACCGGAGAATTGGGCGAGTGCGGCGCAGGCGCGATGGACTTTGCAAAGTTCCCTGATGGACTGACGGTCAACTTCCAGAATGGCAGTCTGGTCGGCTGGTATTGGGATGAGCCCAGTGAAAAGTTGGAGCTGACCAATGAGATCAACGTTGGCGATCCGCGAGCCGAGATCGAGGGTGAGCGCGGCTATTCTCCCATCGAAGACAGCACGCTGGGCGAGGAATTTGCGATCGGGGACCGAATTGGCGGATTTATCGCCGATGATGCGGTCTCCAGCCTGTATGCCGGGACGCAGTGTTTTTTCCGGTAGTGCTTTTTGCGGGCTGGCTTTGCGATTAAGTCGCGCTAGGCTGCCGGTCATGACATATTCAGCAGAGCTCTATTTCAGCTTCCGTTCGCCTTATTCCTATCTGTCCGTGGGCAGATACCGGTCGATGGCAGAGCAATACGACCTCGAAATCGCTCTGAAGCCGGTCTATCCGCTGGCAGTGCGCCAGCCAGATTTTTTCGAGCGCAACCATCCGAACTGGATCGGCTACACCATGCGGGACATGGTGCGGGTCGCGCAGTTTCACGGCATCGCGTTTGGTCCACCGGCCCCCGATCCGATCATTCAGGACATGACCACGCGCGAAATCGCGCCGGAACAGCCTTACATCAAACGGATCACCCGGCTGGGTCAGGCCGCCGCGCGCCGGGGCAAGGGATTGGTGTTTGCGCATGAGGCAGCATCGCTAATCTGGGGCGGCGCGCAAAATTGGCACGAAGGCGATCACTTGGCACAGGCCGCTGCAAAAGCCGGGCTGGACCTTGCGGAACTGGATGCAGAAGTGTCCGCAGAGCCAGACACGCTCGATGAAGAAATCGCGGCCAATCAATCTGCGCTGGAGGCTTCGGGTCATTGGGGCGTGCCGACGCTGGTGTTCGAAAACGAGCCATTTTTCGGGCAGGACCGGATCGAGATGGCGCTTTGGCGGATGAAGCAGAAAGGGCTGCAGCCGCGATGAGCGGAGGCAAGGGGGGCGTGCTCACGCTAAACCGCGCGCTGGCCGGTGTATTTCTGGTCGCGGGCATTGCGCTGGTCTTCTGGATCGCACAGGAAATCGGTGCCAATTTCGAACGGCAGTCGCTTATCGAAAAAGAAGATTTCGGATCGTTGAGAGACACGCTCGACGAGGATTTCTCCGGGGACGAGATCGAGACCGAGAACGGCGCAGTCGTCGTCTACGAATATTCGGATAATCAGGCCCTTGATAATCTGTATTATGACCAGGCATCCGACCTCACTCTGGTCAGTGCGGTAACGGGCAAACAGCGCAAAGTTGCCGGAGACAATCGGCGGGTCATCTGGTTTCAGACTGTCAAACGCGGCGTACCCGCCCTTAACGCCGAAGCAAACCAGACCGCATCAGAGCAAAAATCATTTGCCTATGTTGCGCGCCTGGCCACGCGCGACATGTATTTGAAAGGCGTTTCGGATCTGGTGGTTGGCAATCTGGAGACGCTCGATCAAAAGCGGATCGCGCAAGGCGTTCCGTATATCGACCGGATAGAGGCCGGCCCAGATCGTGATCAGATCGCCGTTCTTTACTGGGATAGCGACACGTCCGCGCGGCATATCATCGTCTCGGCCGAAACCCTCTCGGTCATAAAAAGCACGAAAGTCGAGCTGCCGCAGCTCGATGCGTATCAGCTTGATATGGAGGATGTGCTGCTGAGCGAACGTGAGGACGCCATCGAAGCTGCGCAGGAGCGGCGAACCAAGCCACGGCCGCAGGATTGATGGAAGGCGCCTCGCATCCTTTCACCGGCGGCTGCCAGTGCGGGGCAGTGAGGTATTCGATCTCGGCGCGCGAACTTGCCTCTTACGCATGCCATTGCCGCGAATGTCAGAAACAATCCGCCAGCGCGTTTGGCATCTCCGTCCCCGTCGCCGCGAGCGATTTTTCTGTTACCGGCGAACTTGGATCATGGGAGCGACTTGCCGATAGCGGCGCGGTGACGCGTTGCCATTTTTGCCTGCGCTGCGGCAGCCGCGTCTACCATGATGGCGCAAGCAGGCCGGGCATGGTCACGATAAAGGGCGGCTCCCTGGATTGCGCGGGTGATTTGCAGCCAGCGGCGCATATCTGGACATGCAGCAAACAGGACTGGGTTGTCTTGCCGCAAGGCGTGCCGCAATGGGATCGCCAGCCGGCCAGCCCCGATCAATGGAAAGAGATCCTTAGATGAGCGATGTAAGCACCTCGAATTTCAAGTCTTTCGATGGCACGGCGCTGGCAGTCCACCGCGTGGGGGAGGGACGCCCGGTCATTCTGCTGCATGGTCTATTTTCCAGCGCCGAAATGAATTGGACGAAATGGGGCCACGCAGCAAAATTGGCCGCTGCAGAATTTGAGGCGGTCATGCTCGATTTCCGAGTGCACGGAGACAGCGCCTCTCCGCGCGAACCAGAGGCGTATCCGCCGGGCGTGCTGATCCGCGACGTTGCGGCGTTTGTCGATTATCTCGGGCTAGGCGATGGCGATTATGACCTCGTCGGGTTTTCGCTGGGTGCGCGAACGGCTATCCATGCCTGCGCCACGAATATCCTCCATCCGCGCCGCCTGATCGCATGCGGTATGGGCATGGCGGGTCTGACCAACTGGCAGCAGCGGGCCGGTTTCTTCAAACGCGTGATCGACGAATTCGACACCATAGAGCGGGGCGATCCCGCCTTCCTTTCGCGTCAATTCCTGAAATCACAGGGCGTAGACCGGGTAGCCGCGCGGCTATTGCTGGATGCATTCGAGGATCTAGACCCGGCGACGCTTTCTGAAATTTCGATCCCGACGCTCATCCTGTGCGGAGAGAAGGACGACGATAACGGGTCGGCTGAAGACCTCGCCGCGCGAATTGCTGGCGCGATTTACCAAGAGGTTCCCGGCGGCCATCTCGATAGCGCGACCAAGCCTGAGCTGGGCGAGAAAATCGTGCGTTTTCTGAACGATTAAAACGGCTTCGCGCGAACGAGGCTTGATTCAGCGCAGCCACAGGTTCAGTCAGCTAGTCATCAAATTCCAGTCGTTTCATCGGGCCTGTCGTTCGATAAGGCCAGTCAATTAATCAGGATCGCAAACCCATGATTTTCAATCGCCGTGTGCTCACTACGTCTTTCGCCGCTCTGGCAGTTTCTCTCGCGTCCACCCCTGCGCTCGCTGATGGTCACGCGGGCGCTGAACACGCGAAAGGAATGGGCGAAACCGAATTCCCGATGACACCGCAGGGGGCCGCTGATTTCGTCGCGGCTGCCGAGGCTGAGATGGCGGAGTTTTCCAGCAATGCGGCGCATGTCTGGTGGCTTCAGGCGACCAACATCAATTACGACAGCAATACTCTTGCCGCCCGGTACGGCGCACAGGGTACGCTGATGTCGGTACGGTTCGCCAATGAAGCCGCGACATATGCAGCGATCGACGGCCTTGACCCCGAAGTCGCTCGCAAGCTCGATATGATGCGCAATGGCATCTCCATGCCTGCGCCGTCACGTGATGGTGCGGCAGAGGAGCTTTCCGGTCTCGCGACAGCATTGGGCGCCGCTTACGGGCAGGGCCGCGGCACCTTGAACGGCGAAGAGATCAGCGGCTCCGATATCGAGGCCGAAATGGGCAATCTTGACCGCTCGCCTGCAGAACTCGCTGAAATGTGGACCAGCTGGCACGACAATGTCGGCGCGCCGATGCGTGAAGATTATACCAAGATGATCGGCATCGCCAACGAAGGCGCAAAGGAGCTTGGTTTCGACAATCTCGGCACGATGTGGCGTTCCGGCTATGACATGACGCCGGAAGAATTCGCAGCCGATACGGAACGCATGTGGCAAGAGGTGAAACCGCTTTATGTCGCGCTGCACACCTATGTCCGCCGCAAGCTGAATGAAAAGCACGGAGATGACGTGCAGCCGGCGACCGGTCCGATCCGTGCTGACCTGCTTGGCAATATGTGGGCGCAGGAATGGGGCAACATCTACCCTCTCGTCGCGCCTGAGGGTGCCGGGGATATTGGCTATGACCTTACCGATCTGATCGAACAGAAAGATCTGGACGCGGTCGAAATGACGCGCGTCGGCGAAGATTTCTTCTCCTCGCTGGGTTTTGAACCGCTGCCCGATACATTCTGGGAGCGCAGCCAGTTTACCAAGCCGCAAGACCGCGAAGTTGTATGCCATGCCAGCGCGTGGAACCTCGACAACGTCGATGATCTGCGGATCAAGATGTGCATCAAGCAGAACGCCGACGATTTCATCACGATCCACCATGAGCTGGGCCACAACTATTATCAGCGCGCCTATAACAATCAGGATTTCCTGTATCTGACCGGCGCGAATGATGGTTTTCACGAAGCGATCGGCGATATGATCGCGCTGTCGATTACGCCCGATTACCTCGTGCAGATCGACATGTTGGAGCCTGAGCAGGTTCCGAGCGCGGACAAGGACATCGGTCTGTTGCTGCGTCAGGCGATGGACAAAGTGGCTTTCCTCCCGTTTGGCCTTCTGATCGACCGGTATCGCTGGAGCTTGTTCGATGGCTCTGTCGCACCGGAGGATTACAACACCGCATGGACCGAAATTCGCGAGGAGTATCAGGGCATTGTCCCACCGGTGGATCGTCCCGCTGACGGATTCGATCCGGGTGCAAAGTATCACGTGCCCGGCAATGTCAGCTACACGCGGTACTTCCTTGCGCGGCTGCTGCAATTCCAGTTTTACAAGGCCGCCTGTGACACCGCCGGATGGGAAGGGCCGCTGCATCGCTGCTCATTCTACGGCAACGAAGAGGTCGGGCAGAACCTGAACGCCATGCTCGAAATGGGCGCGTCCAAGCCGTGGCCCGATGCGCTGGAGGCGTTCACCGGAGAGCGTCAGATGTCAGGCGCAGCGTTGGTCGAATATTTCGCCCCGCTCAAGGAATGGCTCGACGAACAGAACGCCGGCCAGGAAGAAGGCTGGTAATGATGACGCGCTTTGCCGCTCTGCCCCTGTTTGCGGTCCTCGCAGCGTGCGGGCAGGGCGGCGATGCCTTTGCGAGCGGCGCGGCGGTAACGCCCGGGGAAGGCGCCAGCCCCACGCTGTTCGTGGCGAACAAGCGCGGCAATACGCTTTCCAAGATCGATCTGGAGAGCGGCGAACAAGTGCTTGAACTGGATAGCTGCACCAATCCGCACGAACTCGCGACATCGCCCGATGGTCAATACGTCGCGCTCGCCTGTTATGGCGGGACGAGCATCGATGTATTTCGCACGAGCACGCTTGAGCGGGTGCGCTCGGTCGATCTGGGTGCGAATGCGAGACCGCATGGCATCGTCTGGATGCCCAGTGGAAACCTCTATGCCAGTGCGGAGGGCAGGCAATCGGTGTTCCGCATTGATGATCCGACCGCCCAAACGCCGCAGCTTACCGAATATCCAACTGGCAAGGATGGCAGCCACATGGTCACCGTGGCCCCGGATGAACGGACGGCGTGGACAACCGATCTAAGCTCCAAAACGGTCACAAAAATCGACCTTACCGGCACTGATGCACCTTTATCGGTGACCGTCGGAGAGGAACCGGAAGGCATCGCGCTCTCTCCTGACGGCAGCGCCCTTTGGGTGTCGGCGCGCGGATCGAACCAAGCGTTTGAGCTTGATCCGGTGACGATGGAGGTGCGCAGCACAGTCCAGACAGGCGCATTTCCGCTGCGCCTTGCCATTCGCCCGCAAGGGGACGTGGCAGTCACTTCGGATTTGATGGATGGGGGCCTGACCGTGATTGACCTCGACACGGCGAAAGCTGTTCGGCAGATCGCGGTGTCCGGTCCGAACGAGGCGCAGGAACGGTTTCAGGTCACCATTTTGTGGTCCGATGACGGAGAACGCATCTACGTCGCAGAAACTGCCAGCAACACCGTTGCCGAGGTAGATTATGCCGCGGGCACGGTCCTGCGCCGGTTCGAAGTTGGCGAAGGCGGTGATGGTTTGGCGATTCTACCTTGAACACGATGCTTCCTGCAGTTGGCTGGCGCGAGCTTGTCGATCTTCCGAAACTGGGCCTGGAGCGTATCCCGGCGAAGATCGACACAGGCGCACGGACATCCTCGCTGCACGGCCATGTGATCGAACAGTTTGAGCGTGACGGTAAACCTTTTGTCCGGTTCTCCGTCGACTGGGACGGTGAGGCGCATACCTGCGAAGCGGTGCAAGTTGACCGCCGGGGCATCACCAGCTCAAACGGAGAGACGCAGCAACGTTTTGTCATCAAAACGCCGCTACGCATTGGCACAACCGAATTCAGAGCGGAATTGAGCCTTGCCGACCGTTCCGTCATGCAATTTCCCATCCTGATAGGCCGCACCGCGCTGCGCAGGCGGTTTGTGGTTGATAGCGGGCTTTCGTGGCTGCAATCGCGCGCATGATCCCTTCGCCCCGCAGCGGCGATCACTTATCCGGACTTCGGTTCGAGAAAACGGAACACCGATGAAAATTGCAATGCTCGCCCGCAACCCGAACCTCTATTCGCACCAGCGGCTGAAAGAGGTAGCCGAGGCGCGTGGTCACGAATTCGATATTCTCAACACACTGCGCTGCACGGTGAATATCGCCAGCCATCGTCCTACTGTGACGTATCGCGGTGAAACATTGACCGGATATGATGCGGTCATTCCGCGTATCGGTGCGTCGATCACAAATTACGGGCTTGCGGTGCTGCGGCAGTTTGAAATGAGCGGGGTCTGGCCGCTGAATGAAAGCGTCGCGATCGGCCGCAGCCGGGATAAATTGCGCTCGACACAGATCATGGCGAAATATGGCCTCGGCCTGCCGCTGACCGCCTATGCGAACGACCCAAAGCAGGCCGAGGAAATTATCAAGGCCGTCAACGGTCCGCCCGTCGTGATCAAGCTGTTGGAAGGCACGCAAGGCATCGGCGTGGTGCTGGCCGAAACGCTGAAAGGCGGGGCTTCGATTATCGAGGCATTCCGCGGCGCGAACGTGAACATCATGGTGCAGGAATTTATCAAGGAAGCCGGCGGGTCAGACATTCGCTGCCTGGTCGTCGGGGGAAAAGTTGTCGCCGCTATGAAACGTCAGGGCGCAGAAGGTGAGTTCCGGTCGAACCTGCACCGCGGCGGAAGTGCGCAGTTGATCAAGATCACGCCGGAGGAACGCTCCACTGCGGTGCGCGCGGCAAAGCACATGGGCCTGAACGTCTGCGGCGTCGATCTGCTGCGGAGCAACCACGGTCCGGTAATCATGGAGGTCAATTCCTCGCCCGGTCTGGAAGGTATCGAAAACGCGACGGGCAAGGATATCGCCGGTCAGATCATCACCTTCATCGAAACCAACGCGGCGAAGGGAAATACCAAGACGAAGGGGAAGGGATGATTGTTGTGAAGAATGTCGGCTGTCGACCCTTTGCGGACATTCGCCCTTCCGCTAAGATTAGGGAATGTCAAACGCTGAAGATATGCTCCGGAATGCCCTCGAACAGAGCTATCAAGTTTTTGCAGACGTACACTGCCCTCGCACGTTGGAAACTTCGCCTCTGCGCGATGGGAACGAGATCCTTCAGGCCCTAACGTCTGCGCTTTTGCAGAACTTGGCTGGCGAGCAGATCGGACCGTACTCTGGCTGGGCAATCACTACCGTTGGTAACTACCGCGATTACCGCCATTTTCTGCCCCGTATATTTGATCTGGCAGTTACAGAGCCCGAGTGGCTCGGAACTGAGCCGCCCGTTATAGCTGGCAAGCTAAATATGGGAGCTTGGCGGACTTGGCCTGCCAATCAGCAATCAGCTGTTCTGCATGTCTTCAATGCGGCATTTGATGCAATGATCGAGAGGCATCCCGACGCTTGGCCCTCTGATGCTGCTGATTGGTTTTGCGGCATCGCGACCTTGGGTGAAGAGATTGCACCAGTTATCGAACGCTGGCGCACCTCCACTGCGGCGAACGCTGCGCTCAATATGGCCGGTTTCATCAATGCTCAATCGAAGAACATGCGTAAGCTTGGAGAGGTCCAAGGTTCATTCTGGGAAGCGGTAAATAGAGAGGTGCGTCGAGACGTAGCTCAGCTTCTCTTGGAAGAGCGGACGCTGGCATTCCTACAATCGGCTTCTGATAAAGTCTCTGAAGAGGACCGGTTTCACCACTTAGACCCAGTGGAAGCGCAATTTGGCTGAACCGCTGTGATGACCGCTTTCCACCCCAATTTCGGACCTTACCTGAACGGCGGTTCGTTGAAGGCCCGCAGTTTGCGTGAATGCAGGCGGTCGCCTTCATCGCGCAGGCGTTTGCAAGCCTCCAGACCGATTTGCAGGTGGGCAGCGATAGCCTCTTCGTAAAACTTGTTCGCCTGGCCCGGCAGCTTGATCTCGCCGTGCAGTGGTTTGTCGGAGACGCAAAGCAAAGTGCCATACGGGACGCGGAAACGGTATCCCTGCGCGGCAATCGTGGCGCTCTCCATTTCCACCGCAATCGCGCGGCTGTGGGAGAAGCGGCGGGCGGAGCTGGAATAATGCAGCTCCCAATTGCGGTCATCGGTGGTGACGACCGTGCCGGTGCGCATACGCTGTTTGATGTTTGCGCCCTGCGCGCCGGAGATGTCCTCGGCTGCGCTTGCAAGCGCGAGCTGAACCTCGGCAATCGGGGGGATCGGGATCTCTGGTGGGAGCACCGCGTCGAGCACGTGATCGTCGCGCAAATAGGCGTGGGCGAGCACGAAATCGCCGATTTTCTGGCTTGAGCGCACTCCGCCGCAATGGCCGATCATCATCCAGGCATGAGGGCGCAGCACCGCAAGGTGATCGCAAATCGTCTTCGCATTGGAGGGGCCCACGCCGATATTCACTAGCGTGATGCCTTTCCCGTCCTCGCGCATCAGGTGATAGGCGGGCATCTGGTGCCGCCGCCACGCGGTGTCGTTAAGCTGTTCCTGCGCGTTCTCGGCGCTGCTGGAGATCTGCAGTCCGCCTGCGCCGGTCAGGCCGGTATATCCGCTGGTCCCAATCTGCTGCGCGCCCCAGTTCACGAATTCATCGACATAGCGGTGATAGTTGGTGAACAGGATGAAGTCCTGAAAATCCTCGACGCGTGTGCCGGTATAGTGCGCCAGACGAGCCAGCGAGTAATCGGTCCGCAGTCCGTCAAACAGCGATAGCGGCATGTCTTCGTTTTCGTCGAACTCGATCCCGTCGGCCAGCTCGTCGCCGATCAGCGAAAGGTCCGTTGACGGGAAATGCTGGGCGATATCCTGAGGGGCAATGCCAACCATTGCAGCGCCTGCCTCTCCGTCGAGGACATAGGGGAAGGGGATTTCCTGCCGCGAGCGGCCGACTTCGACCTCAATGTCATATTCGGCTGAAATCAGCTCCAGCTGCTCGGCCAGATAGTCGCCGAATAGATCGGGGCGGGTGACGGTGGTGGTGTAGGTGCCGGGCATCTCCAGTCGGCCGAACGCGCGGCTGCGGTCCTGCGGCTCGCCAACTCCTGAATAATGCAAGGTCAGCTGCGGATAGGCGTAGCTGCCATCTTCGCGGCGGCGCTGCGGCGGCACGGCGCCGTCGCGGCCAAAGGCGATGACATCTTCGCGCAGGGTCTTCACCGCTTCGCTGTAATTCTGCTGCAATTCATTCAGGATGGTGGCGATTGGTTTCATATAAGTCTGCCTAGCGTTTGTTGTTATGGGTTTCAAAGGAACGCGTATTTCAACTTGATGTCCCTGTTACAAAAAGGGCGCGGCAGTCTTTCGACCCCGCGCCCCTTTCGTGTCTGAAAACGAAGCCGCTTACGCGTCGTCGTCTGTCTTGTGATCGGTGGCTTCGATGAGAGCTTCTGTCTCGGTCGTGCCTTCCGGTGTCGCTACGCCGTCTTCGAGCAGTTCGGCGGGGATTTCACCCGGCTCGAGCGACGGATCGACACGGTTTGCGTCGGCCTGTTCCTCGATTTCCTTCTGCTCTTCTTCAAACAGCTGCGCGAGCACGTCGACACCCTGCGACTGAAGCTCTGCTTCGTCGTCACTACGGGCGACGTTGGCTTTGACAGTCATGTGCACCTCTGGGTGCAGGGCAACGGTCACATCGTGCATGCCGATCGTCTTGATCGGCGCGCCCATGATGACTTGTTTTTTGTCAATGTCATGGCCCTGTGCGGCCAGGCCAGCGACCATGTCGCGGACATTGACCGAACCATAAAGCTGACCGGCGTTCGATGCTGCACGGATGAGGATAACCTCAGCCCCTGCAACCTTCTCACCAGCTTTTTCAGCTTCACCGCGGCGCTCGGCGTTTTCTTTTTCAAGACGTTCACGGTTGGCTTCGAAGACCTTTTTGTTCGCTTCGTTGGCGCGCAGGGCTTTCTTCTGCGGGAGAAGGAAGTTGCGGGCGTAGCCGTCCTTCACAGTGACAACGTCACCGATCGTGCCGAGCTTCTCGATACGTTCGAGGAGAATGATATCCATTGTTCGTTCTCCTCTTACTTAACGATGTACGGCAGAAGGCCGATCTGACGCGAACGCTTGATCGCTTTCGCCAGCTCACGCTGCTTCTTTGCAGAAACGGCGGTGATGCGCGAAGGCACGATCTTGCCACGCTCGGACATGAAGCCCTGAAGCAGGCGCACGTCTTTGTAATCGATCTTGGGGGCGTCCTTACCCGAAAACGGGCAAGACTTGCGGCGGCGGAAAAATGGGCGTGCCATCAGTCATGGTCCTCTCGGTCACTGCGGCGCTTACGATCGCGCTCGTTCTTGCGCATCATGACGCTCGGGCCATCTTCGTGCTCTTCGACGCGGATGGTCATGTAGCGGATGACGTCTTCGTTGATGCGGGTCTGGCGCTCGAGTTCCTGGACAACGGTGCCCGGGGCATCGATGTTGAGCATCACGAAATGCGCTTTGCGGTTGCGGTCGATTTTGTAAGCGAGGGTTTTGAGGCCCCAGGTTTCGGTCTTGGTGACCTTGCCTTCATTCGCTTCGACGATTTCGGTCGCCGTGGCCGCCAACGCGTCTACCTGGGCCTGCGAGAGGTCCTGACGCGCGAGAAAGACATGCTCATACAGAGCCATCTCGCGTTCCTTTCAATTGCTGCCGATCGCTGGCTTGTCCGTCCGGATGACGGGGCCCCTCCGGCTTTCTTCTTACCCGCCAATGGCCGAGGCCGGATTAAGCGGATGCGCGCACATAGCGGTTTTGGGGATGAATGCAAGGCTTGTCAGCGGGGAACGGTGCGGGCAGGCGGCAGTTTAGCAATGATAGTATAGCAGGGGAATTGCATTGCCTTCAGGATTAGTCGCGCTGCTGGATGACGTTGCCGTCATCGCGCGCACCGCCGCCGCATCGGCCGATGATATTGCTGCCGCTGCGGGCAGGGCAGGATCGAAAACCGCAGGAGTGGTGATTGACGATGCGGCTGTCACGCCCAGCTATGTTACCGGCCTGTCCCCGGCGCGCGAGTTGCCGATAATCTGGTCCATCACCAAAGGCAGCCTGTTTAATAAGTTGGTGATCCTGCTGCCCGGAGCGATCCTGCTATCGGAGTTTTTGCCCAGCCTCATCATATTCATCCTGATGCTGGGCGGGCTGTTTCTGTGTTACGAAGGCGCCGAAAAAGTGCTCGAGAAACTGGGCGCGGAAAAGCACGGCAAGACGGTCGATGATGTCATTGTCGATCCTGTCGAGTTTGAAAAACAGCGTATTGCAGGCGCCGTGCGCACCGATCTAATCCTCTCGGCTGAAATCATGGCAATCACGCTGAACGAGATTGATCTTTCGGTCTGGTGGGAACGCGGCATCGCGCTCGCCATCGTGGCGATTGCCGTGACCGTCGTGGTCTACGGCTCGGTCGCGATCATCGTAAAGCTGGACGATATCGGCCTCGCGATGAGCAAGACGGGAAGCGCGGCAAAGCGCAAATTTGGCAAGGCGCTGGTAAACTTCGTGCCCAAATTGCTCGTCGCGCTCTCGTTCATCGGGACCTTTGCCATGCTTTGGGTTGGCGGCGGCATTATCGTCCACGGCACGCATGAGCTTGGCTTCGATCTGTTTTATGACATCGCCCACGGGGCCGAATACGCCGTACAAGGCGCGACGGGTGCACTTTCCGGCATCCTTGGCTGGGCTACCTATGCCGCCATGTCAGCGATTCTCGGATTGGCCATTGGCGCGGTTATCGCTTTCGTATTGCACAAGGTTTTGAAGGTCGGCCATGAAGAAGAAACCGCAGGGGCGCATTGAGACAATGGCAGGGCGTCCCACCCTCTACACCTGCGCGCGCTCACGCGGGCTGCGCGCAACATGGGCGGCGGAGGAGGCGGGCGTTGATGTCGACCTCAAAATCCTGCCATTTCCGCCGCGCTACCTTGCGCCGGAATATATGGAGATCAATCCGCTCGGCACGGTGCCGTTGCTAATCGACGGGGAATCGCGCCTCACGGAAAGCTGCGCCATCGCGCATTACCTCGCTACGCGCAGCGGCTTTACCGATCTGGCCGTGGCGCCCGGTGAGCGGGATTATGCCGAGTATTGCGACTTCACCTATCATGCGGACGCGACGATCACTTTTCCGCAGACGGTCTATATGCGCTTCGCAATCTTCGAAAAAGAGAAGGGCTGGGGCGAGGCGGGAGAGGCCTATGCCAAGTGGTTTGAAAAACGGCTGATCAAGGTTGAGCAACGTCTCGATGGACGCGATTACCTGTGCGCAGACCGATTTACGGTCGCTGACATCTGCATCGCCTACGCGCTTGTTCTCGCCCAGAATGTCGGGCTGGATGATCGCGTGCCGCATTCTCTGAAAGTTTATCGAGAGCGGATGACGGCCCGCGAAGGATATATGCGCGCTTTTGCCCGCGAAGAAGAAGGGCGAAAGGCGCTGGAGGCGTCTTAGGCGGCCTGATCGGGCGTCACTGGCCGTGCGGACAGTTCGCGCCGCAACAGTTTGCCCAGCGGATCACGCGGCAATTGATCGACAAATTCGATATAGCGGGGCCGCTTGTATCCGGCGATGCTGGCTTTGAATCGCGCGGCAATTTCCTCTCGTGAGAGCTGCTCGCCAGGTTTTAGAACGACGAACGCCTTAACCGCTTCACCCCATTGCTTGTCCGGCACGCCTGCGCAGCCTGCATCGGCGACCTCGGGCATCTCGGCGAACACCGCATCAACTTCAGCCGGGTAGACATTCTCGCCGCCGGTTTTGATCAGTTCTTTTGCGCGGCCAAGCAAATAGCCAAGCCCGCGATCATCCATCGTGCCGAGGTCGCCCGTGCGCAGCCAGCCGTGGCCCAAAGCTGCCTCGCTCGCTTCCTCGTTTCGCCAATATCCCAGCATGACTGACGGGCCGCGCAGGCAGATTTCGCCCTCTTCGCCGAGCGGTAACTGGTTGCCGTTTGGATCGAGGATGGTCATTTCGACATGCGGCATCGGCCAGCCGATTGACCGGGGGTTTTTGCACATATCAGCGTAATCGATGAATGTGGCAAAGCCGCAAACTTCGGTCTGGCCATACCCGCCGGTGACGCGGCAATCCCACGCTGTTTCAAACGTCTCGTATATTTGCGGGCGGCCCATGCCCGCGCCGCCTGTATAATTGGTCAGCGGCATCATGCCGCCGCGCACCGCTTCCATGGCGAACCATTGGAAACTGATCTGCGGAAACGCGCTGGTGGTCGTGCACGCCTCGCGGTGGATCAGGTCAAGCACCGCGGCGCTGTCATCATCGCGGCCCGCGAACACGGTGGTCCCTCCGCAGGCGAGCATCGCGGCAACCTGCTGCATGCCGACCACATGAAACATCGGATTGATCGAAAGCAGCCGCTCGGTGTGCGTGAAACCGCGCCGGACGCAAAATCCCATGGCCGAGGACGCTACCGCACTGCCCGCTTGCAGACACCCTTTCGGTTTGCCGGTCGTCCCGCTGGTATACATCATGTAAAGCGGGCGTTCGGGGAGCAGGTCGGGCAGGGTCTGCCTTGGTTGCTCAGCGGCGACGATACTCTCGAACTGGCCCTGCGGATCGTGGCCCTCATCCACTTCGATGATGGCTCCCGCCTCCGCCTCTGCCAGCAAGGCGGAGAAGCGCGGGTTCACGAAAGTCATAGCCGGTTCGGCATTCTTCGCGATCCACCCGATTTCGGCAGGGGCGAGCCGCCAGTTGAGAAGCACAGCGATGGCGCCGATCCTTCCGCAGGCGAGCAGCACGGTCAGATAGGGCGTGCCGTCGGTCAGCAAGATAGCGGCGCGGTCGCCGGGCGAGATGCCCTGTTTCAGCAGCCAGTGCGCCAATCGTTCAACGCGCTCATCCAGAGCCGCGTAGGTCAGCCGCTGCGTTCCATCGACCGCTGCCTCGCGGTCGGCATACTGCGCGGCGTTGACCCGCAGCAGTGTATCCATCGAAAAATCGCGGGGGTATGAACACGCGGCGAATGACATGGGCTGGCTCTCCTCATGAAAGTCTAAAGCCAGCGAGCCGCGCGCTCCATCAGCACATTTGCTGGGAAAGCGGCACGATCAGGCGTTTTTCGTGTCATCCAGTTCCAGCCCGCATTTGCCGCACTCGCGTCTGGGCCACGGGATCACGACGATCCCTCTGAAGAATATGTTGTAGCCGCAGCGCGGGCAATTGAAGCGCAGCATCGGCATGTTCAGCCAAATCAGCCCGATGATTGCGACCGCGAATGCGATCGTGGAATGGCCATAGATCATGTCGACCGCCAGCACGAACAGGATGGCGAGCATGGTGGATATGGCCATCAGCCAAGCGTGACGTTTGGCGCGGTCGAACAGGCTCACGAGAGGCTGTCATAGATTGAGCGGGCAAATTCGCTGAGCGTATCGTCGCGCGCGCCCATGATAACGATGCGGTCACCGTCTTTCGCGATTTGCGCGATCCGCTTTCCGCAATCCTGCCTTTTCGCGATATGTTCGGCGGTGCCGCCATGGTCGCGGATCAGGCCGACAATCCGCTCGCTCCCATCGCTGCGGTCGACAGTGCCGCCATAATAGACCGGGTCGCACATGATCGTAATGTCATCGGGGTCCAGTTCCCGCGCGAACGTTTCAGCGAGTTCGTCTCCCATCTGCCGCAGCGGGCCGTAACCGTGCGGCTGGAAGAACGCGATGACGCGGCCAAGCGAGGATTTCAGTGTCCGCAGCGTCGCGGCGCACTTTTCCGGGTTGTGGCCGAAATCGTCGATCACCGTCACGCCGCTGCCCGTGGTGCCGACCACATCGTATCGGCGGGCAAGCCCTTTGAAGGACTTTAGTGCATACGCTGCCTTTGCCACGCCGATACCGGCCGCATTGGCAGCAGCAATCGCGGCAAGCGCATTGGACAGGTTGTGCATTCCCGGCATCGGCAGCACGAGCGGCGCGACCTCGCGCGCTTTGCGATCGATTACGGCGGCGCTGATGCTGAATGCGTCATGCTCGATCGTGCCCGACTCAATCGAAATATCGGCGTCGCTTGAATTGATGCCAAAACTGATCAGTTGCTGCGCTCTATCGGCAAGGCTGCGCGCCTGATCATTGTCGAAATTCACCACGCCGCAGCCAGAACTAGCGAGATAATTGCCGAATAGGACGCGCAACTCTTCCATGCTCTTGTGATCAAGGCTGACGTTCAGAAGGACGCCGATGGTCGGGCGGTAAAGCGCGATTGATCCGTCGCTTTCATCTACCTCACTGACAAACAGGCTCGTTTCGCCAACGCGGGCACTTGCAAACGGGTTATCGGCATCGGCGTAGTTTTTCATCACCGCGCCGTTCATGACCGTGGGATCGTAATTCCCGCAGCTTAGTATCCATGCAATCATGCCGGTGACCGTGGATTTTCCAGAGGTTCCGCCCACGGCGAGCGAATAGCCCGCTTCGTTGAACAAAGCCGAAAGCAGTTCCGCGCGGCTCATGCGCTGGCAGCCAAGCTCTTTAGCCTTGGCAACTTCGGGAATGGTGTCTTCCACCGCAGCAGACGCGATCAGGATCTGGTCGGCGGAATTTATCCCACTGCCGTCCTGCGGATAAAGATCAAATCCGTTTTTCTCCAGCCACGCGAATTTCTCAGGCGTGCGCCCCTGATCCCGGCTGCGGTCGGACCCGGCCACCTCGTGACCCTTGCCGTGCGCGATCTGGGCGAGCGGCAGCATTCCCGATCCACCAATACCGCAAAAGAAAAATGGCCGTCCATCGAGGGGCGGCCGCTCAATCTCATCTTCCATACGAATCAGGTTATTGGCTTGCAGTCGGGCTGACAAGCGACATAGGTGTGTCACATGACGAATATCGCCATTTGTGCTCCCGCTACGCCGATCACTCGCGACCATGCCAAGGCTTTGGAACAGCTGGTCGCCGATGAGTTTCCCGGCACATCGGTCACGTTTCACGAACAGTGCTTTATGCGCGAAGGGCACTTTGCCGGGAAGGACCTGACGCGGCTTACAGCTTTGCTCGATTGCGCCAATGATCCGGCGTTCGATGCGGTGTGGTTTGCAAAGGGGGGATACGGATCGAACCGCATAGCCGAGGCGGCAATCGCGCGCATGAATGAGGCGGCCCGGGCGAAGACGTATATCGGGTTTTCAGACTGCGGTTATCTGCTGGCTGCGCTTTATCGCAATGACATCGGTCAGTGCGCGCACGGTTCCATGCCGGTCAGTGCGCGGTCGGAACGGGGGAGGGAAGCGGTGCGCCGTGTCCTGCGCTGGCTCAACGGCGACAATAGCGGTCTGGAGCCATCGCTCGACGGGAAAACGCCTGCCGCTGCGTTCAATCTCATTACCTTGGCGATGTTGTCCAATACGCCGTTAATGCCTGATTTGTCCGGTCACGTCGTCATGGTCGAAGAGGTCAGTGAACACCTTTACGCCATCGACCGGATGTTCTTCCATCTGGCAGGCGCGCTGCCGCGGATTGCCGGGCTGCGGCTTGGCTCAGTGACGGATGTGCCGGAAAACTATGTCGAGTTCGGGCAGACCGAAGAGGAAATCGCGCGTTTCTGGTGCGACCGTGCCGGGGTTCCCTATCTGGGGCGCGCACAGATCGGCCACACATCTGCCAACAGGGTAGTGCCGTTCGGGCTTGCGAGTCCGCCCAAGGCTTCGTAACCGCGCGGCCTGACAAGGAGTTTATTGATGCGCGCATTCGTTTTCCCCGGACAAGGCAGCCAGAAAGTCGGGATGGGCAGCGAACTGTCCGAAGCCAGCCCTGCGGCCCGCGCCGTTTTCGAAGAAGTGGACGA
This sequence comes from Erythrobacter sp. MTPC3, assembly GCF_042854385.1. Classification (NCBI taxonomy): domain Bacteria; kingdom Pseudomonadati; phylum Pseudomonadota; class Alphaproteobacteria; order Sphingomonadales; family Erythrobacteraceae; genus Erythrobacter; species Erythrobacter sp. MTPC3. Next base: position 16,500 of record NZ_BTGP01000008.1, on the reverse strand, counting down.
GGCGCTTTCGCAGAAACTTTCCGCGATCATGCGCGGCGGACCCGAAGACCAATTGACCCTGACCGAGAACGCGCAGCCGGCAATCATGGCCAATGCCATCGCGACACTGCGCGTGCTTGAAACCGAGTTTGGCGTGTCGCTGGCGGACAAGGGATCGTGCGTCGCGGGTCATTCTCTGGGCGAATACACCGCCCTTTGCGCAGTGGGCGCGTTTGGCCTTTCCGACACTGCAAAGCTGCTCAAATTGCGCGGGCAGGCCATGCAGGCCGCAGTGCCTGTGGGCGAGGGCGCGATGGCGGCTCTTCTCGGTGCAGATGTGGAGAAAGCCTCTGCATTGGCCGCAGCGGCAGCTGACGGAGAAGTCTGCGAAATTGCCAATGACAATGACCCGACGCAGGTGGTAATTTCCGGCCACAAAGGCGCTGTTGAGCGCGCAGCCGCAATGGTTAAGGATCACGGTATCAAACGCGGCATATTGCTTCCGGTATCCGCCCCGTTTCACTGTTCCCTGATGCAGCCCGCCGCCGATCGCATGGCAGAGGCGCTAGCGGCAACGCCGCCCGGCACGATGAGCCTGCCGCTGTTTGCCAACGTCACCGCCGCCAAGGTGTCCGATCCCGATGAGGAGCGCGCGCTGCTGGTCGAGCAGGTGACCGGGCGCGTTCGTTGGCGCGAAAGCGTGCTGGCGATGCGCGCAGACGGTATTGAACAGTTCGTCGAACTCGGCGGCAAAGTGCTCGCGCCGATGATCGGCCGCATCGATAAAGGGGCGCAGACGGCCAGCCTCATTACGATGGAAGACCTCGAAACATTCGCAAAGGAAATCGGATAATGTTCTCTTTAAGCGGTATGAACGCACTGGTCACCGGCGCAAGCGGCGGGATCGGTTCGGCGATTGCGATGGCGCTCGCAAAACAGGGCGCGCGCATCGCGCTTTCGGGGTCGAATGGTGAGAAGCTGCGCGTGTTTCGCGAACAGCTTATCTCCGAAGCAGGTTCGCCTGAAACGGGCGATCACGTAGAGATCACGTGCAATCTTTCCGACACCACACAGGTGGAGGAACTGATCCCGGCAACGCTCGATACACTGGGCGGGATCGATATCCTCGTGAACAATGCAGGCATCACGCGTGACAATCTTGCCATGCGGATGAAAGATGATGAGTGGGACGATGTCGTGCGCATCAATCTCGAGGCTGCATTTCGCCTGATGCGGGCCAGCGCGCGCCCAATGATGAAAGCGCGTTTTGGCCGGATCATCAACATTACCAGCGTCGTCGGCACGACCGGCAATCCGGGCCAAATGAATTACACCGCTGCCAAAGCGGGCCTTACCGGCATGACAAAAAGTTTCGCTCAGGAAGTCGCGAGCCGGGGCATCACGGCCAACTGCGTCGCACCCGGCTTTATCCGCACAGCGATGACAGCCGCGCTCGATGAAAAACAGACCGCTGCGATCAACGCGAAAATCCCGGCGGGCAAAATGGGCGAGAGCGATGATGTTGGCGCTGCATGTGCATTCCTCGCCAGCCGTGAAGCAGGGTACGTCACCGGACAGACGCTGCATGTAAACGGCGGCATGGCGATGCTTAGCTAGCCTTAAAACTTTACAGCGCGCCCTTATCCCCAAAGGAATCCGCCACAGGCACACTCACGGCTTGCCCGGATACACCACCACGCTAAGGTTTTTCCAACAGAACCGGCGCTGCGGGAGCGATTCCGACTCTCGTTTGCCAAACACTAGGCCGTGTGCGCGTTTTCATGCGGCCACAGACAAGAGCGATAGGTAAGCGATGAAAGCTACGATCGAACGCGCAACTCTCCTGCGTTGTCTCTCACACGTTCAATCTGTGGTTGAGCGCCGCAACACCATTCCGATTTTGTCGAACGTGCTGATTGATGCCAGCGACGGTGGCAGTGTCAAAGTGATGGCGACGGATCTCGATTTGCAGGTCGTCGAAACCATGAGCGCAGCTTCGGTCGAAAGACCCGGCGCGATCACTGTTTCCGCGCACCTTCTGTTCGATATCGCCCGCAAACTGCCCGATGGTAGCCAGGTCAGCCTCGAAACCGCCGATAACCGGATGGAAGTGAAAGCGGGCCGCAGCCGGTTCAAATTGCCAACGCTGCCGCGCGATGACTTCCCGGTGATTGTCGAAGGCGACCTGCCAACATCGTTCGAACTGCCAGCGCGCACCCTTGCCGAGATGATCGACCGCACGCGGTTTGCGATCTCTACCGAGGAGACGCGGTATTATCTCAACGGTATTTTCCTCCACGTCACCGATGATGACACGCCTGTCCTGAAAGCTGCTGCGACCGATGGGCACCGCCTAGCCCGGTTCACGCTAGCGCGGCCCGACGGAGCCGACGGGATGCCCGATGTGATTGTCCCGCGCAAAGCGGTGGCAGAGCTGCGCAAACTTCTGGAAGAGGCGATGGACGGCAATGTTCAAGTCGATCTTTCCGCCAGCAAAATCCGCTTTACCCTGAGCGGGGAAGGCGGCGTTGTCCTCACCAGCAAGCTGATCGACGGCACTTTCCCCGATTACAGCCGCGTCATCCCAACCGGAAATGACAAACTGCTGAAAGTTGATCCAAAGCTGTTCTTCCAGGGCGTAGACCGCGTGGCGACCATCGCGACAGAAAAAACTCGCGCTGTGAAAATGGGGCTGGATACCGACAAAGTCACTCTGTCCGTGACTTCGCCCGACAACGGCACGGCAACCGAAGAACTGATGGCTAGCTATCAATCTGAGGGGTTCGAGATCGGGTTTAACGCCAATTACCTCAAGGATATTCTTGACCAGATCGACAGCGACGAGGTGGAATTGCACCTTGCCGATGCTGGCGCGCCGACGCTGATCCGCAAAGACGAAGATTCGCCGGCGCTTTACGTGTTGATGCCGATGCGGGTGTGACGCGGTCCGGCTGCGCGGCATGAGCGCGCAGGTTCGGATATTCGGCACAGTCACCTCAACCTACACGCGCATCGTTCAGATTGCGTGTGAAGAGGCCGGGCTAACCCACGAAACTATCGCGACTGCGGCGCGCTCGCCTGCGAACCGTCATCCGTTTGGCAAGGTCCCTGTCGTTGAAATTGACGGACTGGAGCTGATCGAGAGCGTCGCAATCGCGCACTATATCGATAATGCTCACAATGACGGTGCCTTGCAGCCGGATGATCCGGCAAGCTTGGCCGTCAGCGACAAATGGATCGCGCTCGCCAACAATTACCTGTTCCCCCTGTTTGAAAACGGGTTGGTGATGCCGTGGATCATGCACAGGATCGGCGGATTTCCGCTGGATACAGAAGCAATCGACAGGGCGTTGCCGCAAATCAGCCTCACGCTCGGCTATGTCGAGGCGCAATTGGCGGATGACGGAGCGTGGACCACGGCCGGTTTCACGCTGGCCGACGTTTTTCTGTATCCGGTGCTGCGCGGATTGCAGCTTACCCCGCAGGGCGAAATGGGCATTGCACAGTGCGACCATCTTTCGGCCTGGCTTTCGCGATGCGAAAAGCGTCCCTCAATCGCTGCAACACGGTGGGAAAGCGAGCCGTGATCGGTTAGGAGTGCTCGCAAATCAGGAGAGCACGCATAATGACAATCCAACAAGTCCACGTCCGCAAAGATGAACTCACCCACTCCGATCTAGTGCATGTAGAGCAGGGCGAACTTGCCGATGGTGCAGTCCGGCTGGAGATCGAAAGCTTCTCCGTCACGGCAAACAACATCACCTATGCGGTGGTTGGCGACGGCTTTGGATACTGGAATTTCTTCCCCGCGCCCGATGGCCTAGGCATTGTGCCCATGTGGGGCCATGCCAAGGTTATCGAGAGCAAGTGCGCCGACATCGCCGTGGGCGAACGGGTCTATGGCTACTTGCCCATGGCTACGCATCTCGACGTTCGACCGGACAGCATTTCTGCGGCAAGTTTCATGGACGGGACCGATTATCGCCAGCCCATGAGCCCCATTTACAATCAGTACGCTCGGCTAAATGCCGACCCTGAACATGATCCATCGCGCGAGGCGGAGCGCATGATTTTTGGCCCGCTGTTCAAGACGGGCTTTCTGATTGAATATTTCATGCGCAGGGAAAACTGGTTCGAAGCCGATCAGGTGACCCTGACCAGCGCCTCTTCGAAAACGGCGATGGGCCTCGCCAGCGTCGCAAAACACAATTCGCCGGAAATCAAACGGGTCGGCCTGACATCGGAAGGCAACATCGATTTCGTTGAAAGCACCGGTCTATACGACAAGGTCACAACATATCGCGAGGTCGGCGTGTTGCCGATTGCCGAGACGGTTTCGGTCGATTTTGCGGGCAATGCGGGCCTTCTTGCGAAGCTGCATGAACATTACGAGGACATGCTGAAATATTCATGCCTTGTCGGGGCCACTCACATTGAGGAACGCGGCAGCGGCGGCATGACCGATGATCGCGGCCTGCCCGGACCCAAACCCACATTGTTCTTTGCGCCTGATCACGCGGTTGGTTTCTTCAAGGAACACGGCCCAGCCGAAGGCGGCAAACTGATGGGCAAGGCATGGCACGAATTCTTAGGCGATGCTGCAGGCACCGTGGAAATCGTCAAGCATTCAGGATTGGAAGCAGCGCGCGACACCTATCTCGAAATGTTGAGCGGGGCCGTCGATCCGTCGAAGGGAATCGTGATCGAACCGTAAGGATTTTGGCCGAAGCTGGCGTTATTCCGCCGCTTCGGCCAGTTCAGCGCGCTGCGGTCCTCTGATTAGCCCACCCGGCGCTGCACCGGTCCATGTGCCGCCGCGGAACGTGACGGTGCCATTCTTGATCGTGCACACATAACCGTCCGCCTTTTGCAGCAGACGCTTGCCCCCTGCGGGCAAGTCGAAAGCCATCCACGGGCGGCCCAGCTTGATCGCGTCCATATCGATGACGTTGATATCCGCGAGATAGCCGCGTGCGATCACACCGCGATCTTCCAATCCATACAGCACAGCGGTGTCGCGGCATTGGCGGCGGATCGCGTTCTCCAGCGTAATCCGGTCACCGCGACTGCGCGATTTTACCCAGTGTTCCAGCATGAATGTGGGCGAGGCCGCATCGCAAATCGTCCCGCAATGCGCGCCGCCATCGGACAGGGAATTGACCGTATCGTGGGCGTGCTGAAGAGGGTGAAGGAAATCCAGATTGCCGTCTGCATAATTCAGGATCGGAAGGTAGATGAAGCCGGTCGCATCATCCCTGCACAGCATATCATAGGCGTATTCCTGCGGATCAATCCCGGCGGCTCTCGCACGGGTATTCACGCTCGCGGTCTCATCCGGCTCGTAATCGAAATCGGGGTCCATTTCATATTGCAGCGCCCAACCCTGAGTGATGACCATGATAACGCCTATAATATCCATCGGCGCTTCCGAATAATCGTTGGCCTCCGACAAAAGCTGCGTCTTGAACGCAGGGTCGAGCAGTTTTGACTTTTGCTGTTCCCACGGAAGGTCCGCGATTGTCTGCCAGCTCGGGCGAAAGGCAAACGGGTTCACCGTCCCCTGCCACGCCATGATGATGCCATTCCCGCGCAGCGCGATCTGCGCAACGATATTGGCGCCGTTGTCGTTCTGAGCGCGCATGGTCTCTATCTGCTCTTTAAGCGGCATTTCCTTCGCAATGGATTCAAGCGCGGCGAAAGTGACAGGGATGCCCGCTTCGCGGCTGAGTCTTCCCATCCACTCAAACTCGTTCCACTCACGCTTTAGATCGCTGGCCATTTCGAACACCGCGTGGCCGCCTGCGTTTTTGGCGCGTCCCATTGCCTTCCCGATTGCCACCAGTTCCTCTGGCGTGGCCGTGGTGCCAGGCACCAGTTCGCCGTCCACCGATTTGTGCAGCACCGTGCGAGACGTGGAAAAGCCAAGCGCGCCTGCGCGCACGCCTTCTTCGACGATGGCGCACATTTTCTCGATATCATCGTCGGTGGGGACTGCGCCGGGCTGTTCGCGGTCTTCGAGCACGTAAGCGCGCACTGCGCCGTGTGGCACATGCGTACCGACATCGACCGCGCGCGGCAGTTTTTCCAGCGCGTCGAGATATTCGGGGAATGTCTCCCAATCCCACGTGATCCCTTCGGCAAGGGCGGTACCGGGAATATCCTCCACCCCCTCCATCAGGCTGATGAGCCATTCGTGGCGGTCAGGTCTCGCCGGAGCGAATCCGACACCGCAATTACCCATTACGACCGTCGTGACGCCGTGCCAGCTAGACGGCGCCATTTCCTGGTCCCACGTGGCCTGGCCGTCATAATGGGTGTGAATATCGACAAAGCCCGGCGCGACAATCTTGCCCGCGGCGTCAATTTCTTCTGCCGCATCGCCGCGCACATCGCCAACCTGCGCGATCAGCCCGTCCTTCACCGCGACATCGCCGGTAAAGCGCGGCGCTCCGGTGCCGTCGACGATCGTGCCGCCCCTGATGATGAGGTCAAACTGTGCCATCGCGTCTTTCTCCTTCTCCACCTGCAAAGGTTTCACATTCGATGGAGAGTGTCCAGAGCTGGACCGGCGGGTTTGTGCGGGACCGGTATCTGCGCGCGTAATGTGAAACTGTGCAGGATGCGGAAATATTCAAACAGATGCTGGCGGCTGCCGCGCTGGAAATCGCCATCGAAACGGATCAATCTGGCGGAATCGCGGCGATCCTTGCCGATCGAGCGGATGGTACCGTTTATGAACGGTATTTAGAAGGCGAAGCCGGGTACTGATAATGCGGCGTGGATGAAGAACGTTTTGGGCGGGGACACGGTTGCGGCGCTGCCGGAAACCGGCGCTGTGGCTGTGAATACGACCACCAATTACCTCAAGCAGGATGCCAACTTACTCAGCGATAGCATCGTGACCGATCACGACATTCCCGCTTTATCCCAATAAGGGATTAGGCAGCTTTTGCTTCGCCCGCTTCTGCAGAGGTGTGCGGCGAGTCCAGAAATTCCCGGATGGCGGCGACGCTCTGCTCTTTATGGCTCAGCAGGAACAGGTGTCCGCCGCCTTCCATCACGATCATTTCGCTGTCCGGGATAAGCATCGACAGGAACTTGCCATTGGCCAGCGGCACAATTGCATCGTCATCACCCATCATGATGAGCGTTTTCTTGCGGAGCAGAAACGGCAGCGCAGGGGCGCTGGTCCAGCCAAGCATACACAGAAGCTGATACATGTATCCGCGCGGGGAGGGCGGTTTCAGCAGGGACATATGCCCTTTCTTGCCGCTCGATTTGCCCAGACCTTCGCCGTAGAGCGTCTCGAAATTCTTGATCATGTAATCCGCATCGACATAGCGGCGCGGATTGGCCATTTTCGTGAGAGCCTTTGGACTGCCGGGCATCATCAGCATACCGGCACTGGTCGCAATCAGGACAAGCCTGCGCGTGCGGCCCGGATGCTGCATGGTGAAATGCTGCGCGATTCCTCCGCCCCAGCTGATCCCCATCACATCAACCTCGTCTACCCCTAGCTTGTCCAGCAATTGCGCTGCGGTCCAACTGATGGTGAAGGGCGTATACGGCACCACCGGGTCAGGCGATTCGCCTACTCCCGGCATGTCGAACATGATGAAGCCGCGCTCAGGCAAGGCATCGGCCAGCGGCGCAACGGCTTCGATATTTGCACCGATGCCGTTGAAGAACAAAACGGGCGGGTGATCGGACGGTTTATCCAGCCGCCACGTCGCAGTCCGTAGCGTCCGACCGCCCACCTGCTGCATGGAAACTTCGGCGTTTTTCATCACGTCAGACAAAGAATTCGGTCCTTTCGACCCGCACTTGATACGGGTGGGAGGCAGCATCGTAGATCCCTTACGGTGCTGCCTCCCATAAGCTGTAAAGCGTTTGTTACGCCGCAGCCTGTATCAGACTTCTTCAACCACGTAGAGTCCGGGCGCAGGATCGAGCGGTTTGTATTTGGTGCTTCCCAGCTTTTTTGACGCGGGTTGTTTGTCGCCCGAACGTTTCTGGATCCATTCCATCCAATACGGCCACCAGCTGCCGGCGACTTCCTCAGTCCCCTGAAGCCATTCGTCAGCTGTGGGCGGAAGTTTGCCCTTTTTCTTCTGAATGAAATACTTCGCCTTGGGATTGCCGGGCGGGTTCAGGATCGCCTGCATATGCCCCGACTGGCTCAGCACATAGGTCACGTCTTTTGATCCGAACAGATTGGTGGAGCGATAGGTCGCTTTCCACGGTGTAATGTGGTCGGTCACACCGCCAAGGATGAACAGATCGGCCGTCACTTTCGACAAATCGACCATGTGATCAGCCATCTCGACCTCACCCTTCTTGGTGAAGGCGAGCGTTTCAAAAAGCGTCAGGAAATCGCCCATCAGGCTGGCCGACAGATTGGTCGCATCCGCGTTCCAGTAAAGAACGTCGAAGGCGGGCGGGTCCATGCCGAGCAGGTAATTGTTGATGACGTAATTCCAAATGAGGTCATTCGGACGCAGCCATGCAAATCCGCGGGCCAGATCGTCCGCCTTGATAATCCCCGCTTTATCAGCACGTTGACGGGCGATCTTCATCCCGTTTTCGCTGACAAGCGAGCCCGCTTCGATATCGGTCTGTTTGGGGTGAAGAACGCACACCATCAGGGTAAGCGTGCCTAAGATGTCATTGCCGGTTGCCGCCAGTTTCGATGCCAGCACCGATGCTGTCTGCCCGCCTGAACAGCCCGCCGAAACATTGACCTTTTTGGAACCGCTGACCTGCGAGACGACGTCCAGCGCCTCTTCGCAGCTGGCGATGTAATCCGCCATGTCCCAGTGGCCCTGTTCCTTCGATGGATTGCGCCACGAAATGACGAAAGTCTGCATCCCGTTATCGACCTGCCATTTGATGATCGATTTTTCCGGCGACAGATCGTTGATATACATCTTGTTGATCTGCGGCGGGATCGTGAGCTGCGGGACTTCGTACACTTCGTCCGTCGTCGGCTCGTATTGCACCAACTCATACATTTCGGTGCGGTGGATGACGGAGCCTTTGGACGTGGCGATATTCTCGCCAAGTTTGAATGGGCGCTTGTCGACCTGGCTGACCATGCCTTTGTTATGGACGATGTCGTTATAGGCGTTTTGCAGCCCTTTGATCAGCGACAGGCCGCCTGAATTGATGACCTGTTTTTGCGCGATGGGATTGCCGGCGAGCGTGTTGGTCGGTGCCAGTCCGTCGAGAATGATATTGGCGATGAAATTGGCGCGGTTGCGCTCCAGATCGTCAAGCTCCAAATCTTCCAGCCAGTTTCGCATCCCTTTCTGGACCGCGAGATAATACTGCGCACCGGCACGGAAAAACGGGTTGTATTGCCACGCCGGATCTTTGAACCGTTTGTCCTTGGGATCAGGCGCCAGTTCGCTCTTGCCAGTCATGATCTTGACCATGTCCTCGCTCATGGAGCGGGCGTGGCGCATCAGCCTGTTGGGGTCAGAGGCCGTTTCGCGGAGCAGCAAAGCGATCGCGCTGACGAAATCCTCCCGCGCCACTCCGATAAGCGGGCCCAACGCAGTGGTCGATTGAGCCGCCTCATTCTCAAGCTTCACGGTGCCTTCTGACATCTCATCCCCTTTTGCTTAGCGCATTTTTTGCGCTTGTCGGCATTCACATGCCCGTTGCCCTAAAAAGTTTCAAGCGCGCGCATCGGTTTCCGGCAGGCCCGGCTAAGGGTTAATCCCTATTAGCCATTCCTCAATCAGTTGCTGGCAAAGGCGGTGTAGAAAGAACAAAAAAGACTAAGGAAACTTAATGGGCCGGTTGTTGAAGCGCTTTTCGGGTGGGGCGACGAAAATTGCGAAGGCTGGCGGTGAAGAAACGCCGCTCGCCCCGATCCAGTCATCTGACGTTGCGCGGCGCGCAGCGTTGCTTGATAGTCTGGAAAAATCCGACCTGGGCTGGTTCTGGGCGAGTGACGGCGCCGGACGCCTGATTTATTTGTCTGAACCGGCCATCGAGCGTGTGATGCCGGAAAAAGAAGATCTTATCGGCAAACAGCTATCTGACTTTTTCAAAGACGACGATTACGAAGGCGTCTCTCCTCAGCGGACCCTGAAATTCCAGCTCGCCGCGCGCAATTCCCTGCGGCCGACAGTCGTCAAGATCGAGAACGGCGACCGGACATATTGGTGGGAAATATCCGGCTCTCCGCGCATCGGAGAAACAGAGCAATTCAGCGGCTATCACGGGATCGCCCGTGACGTAACCGCGAGCATTGCCAGTCAGCGCGACGCGGAAAAGCTTTCTCGCTACGATTCGCTCACCGGGCTTTCGAACCGGCACCGTATCAGTCGTAAACTCTCATCAATGCTAATATCGTTCAAGGCTGCGAAACGCAGCTGCGCGATCATGCTGCTCGATCTTGACCGGTTCAAACAGGTCAATGACACGATGGGCCATCCTGCCGGTGATGAACTGCTCAAACAGGTCGCAGCCCGGCTCAAACGGATTATCGGTGATTGCGGTGAAATAGGCCGTATCGGCGGAGACGAATTCCAGGTCATCCTGCCTGATATCGAAGACCGGCAAGACCTGAGCGGTATCGCCGAGCGCGCGATCCAGATGCTGTCGCAGCCCTATTCGATCAACGGTATGCGCGCCGTGATCGGGTGTTCAGTCGGTATGGCGATCGCCCCGTTCGACGGGATTGAGAGCGAAGAGCTGGTAAAAGCAGCCGACCTTGCTCTGTACGCAGCAAAAGGCGGCGGACGTGGCCGTTTCCGTTTCTACTCAAGCGATTTGCGCGATCAGGCCAGCCACCGCCATCAGATCGAGGAAGATTTGCGTGACGCCTTGATCAAGGAAGAGCTGGAAATGCATTACCAGCCGATTGTCACTGCGGATGGACACAAAGTAGTTTGCGTCGAAGCATTGATGCGCTGGAAGCACCCTGAGCGCGGAATGGTGTCGCCTGCAGATTTCATTCCGGTCGCCGAAGAAGTGGGAATCATTCGCGAGCTTGGCGAATGGGCGATTTTCGAGGTCTGCAATCAGGTCACCCGCTGGCCAGAAGGAATCGGTGCAGCAATCAACGTCTCCGCTGTGCAATTCGCATCGGACAACCTGATCGAAATCGTCAAACGCGCGCTCAAAAAATCGGGCGTGCAGCCTTCGCGTATCGAACTGGAAATCACCGAAAGCGTGTTCGTCGGCGACATGGAACGGGCTTTGCGCATCTTTCGCGAGCTTAAACAGGTCGGCGTAAGGTTGGCGCTGGATGATTTCGGCACAGGGTATTCTTCGCTCAGCTATCTGCGCGATGCACCGTTCGACAAGATCAAAATCGACCAGAGCTTTGTGCGCGGATGCAGCGAAGAGGGCAACAATAACGGCGCAATCGTGGCGGCCGTCGTCAGCTTGGCGAGCGCGCTGAACATGCAGACCGTCGCCGAAGGCGTTGAGACGAAAGACGAGCTGAAAGCCATCACCGCACAGGGTGCCTCGCATATTCAGGGTGCGCTGTTCTCGCGTGCCCAGCCGGCCAGTTTCATCACCGAGAGGATGGATAGCGGCGAGCTGGTGTTCGAGCCACTTGGACCTGAGAAATACCGATCGGACCGGCGGACCGAATTTCGCAAAATCGGGCTGATCCATGATGACAGCCGGTATCAGGTGTTCCTGCGCAACCTGTCAAAAACCGGGGCAAAGATCGAAGGTTTGCTCGAGGTACCAGTCGGCACCGAAGTCGTGCTTGATCTGGGCGGCGGACAATTGGCTGTTGCATCCGTGCGCCGTTCCGAAGGGATCAGTCAGGGACTGGAGTTTGAAACACCCTTGATCAGCGACGGCGCGGATGGATTGTGCACCCGGCACCGCGTCTCGCCGTATCAGATCGAAGCTGTGGGCAGAAAGCTCCAGGCACTCAAAGATGAAGACGTGGCCGCGATTACGGGCGGGATGAGCAAGGCTAAAAAGGCGTTTCTTGAAGTCGATCTGGCCACTTTGTCTGTCGATTGAACGCAAATACGCGGTTAGGTGGAAAAGCTGGTCACCGGCATAACGATTTTTCCTCCCGAATGCCATAATCGCAGCCGAACAAATCACGGGGCGAATTCACAAATTTAGCCTCTGAATTAGCGAAATAATAACCAACCGGGTTTACGTCTCGGACAGGTCCAAAAAGTTTGGATGGCAATTTGCGGAAGGAAGTGAACAGGTGTCCCTAAAGGGTCTCTTGTCATCGAAGAGCGGAAGTCTACTCGGCGTGCGCCGTAGTGGGGCCACATCCGCGTTGTCCGACGGCGAAAAGCTGGCGATGCTCGATGATCTTGAGCAATCCGGCCTCGGCTGGTTTTGGGCCTGCGATGCGGAGGGCAACCTGACTTACCTGAGCCGCGCAATTGCCGACCGCCTTGAAGTTTCCCTCGAAGAGCTTTTGGGCCATCAGATTCCGGCAGTATTCACGCCTATCGAAGGGCAGGGGCGCACGACTTCGCTTTCGCTTATGATCAGCGCGCACAAAGCGTTCTCCGGCGTTGCCGTTCACGCATCCAAACGCCCACAAGGCACGGTGCTGCGACTGTCCGGGCAGCCGGTCTTTGATCAGAAAGGCCGATTTCAGGGCTTCCGCGGGACCGGCGCTGACATCACCGAGGAATATTACCGCGAGGCAGAAACCGCACGGCTCGCAAAGTATGATTCCCTGACCGGTCTTTCAAACCGCCACCGTATGGCGCACCAAATTGAGACTACCCTTACTGCCTTCAAAGCGGCGAAGCGCAATTGCGCTGTGATGATGTTGGATCTCGACAAGTTCAAACAGGTAAATGACACGCTGGGCCACGCCGCTGGCGATGAACTGCTGAAACAGGTGGCGATCCGGCTTAAACGCTCGGTCGATCGTGATTCTGAAATTGGCCGGCTGGGCGGTGATGAATTCCAGATCATGATCCCGGATCTCGACGATCGCGGTGATCTGGGCGAGATCGCGATGAAGATCATCACGATGCTGAAACAGCCTTATTCGCTGGATGAAGGGCGCTGTGTCATCGGCTGTTCGGTCGGAATTGCGATTGCGCCGCATGACGGCGTGACGCGCGAGGAGGTGGTCCGTTCTGCCGACCTTGCGCTCTATGCGGCCAAAAAAGGCGGGCGCGGGCAGTACCGGTTTTATTCGGGCGATCTTCAGAATGAAGCGATATTCCGCCGCCGTCTCGAAGCCGATTTGGGCGCGGCAGTTGAAGGCAAACAGCTATTCTTAAAGTACGAGCCGATCGTGGATGCGCAAACACGGTGTGTTCAGACGCTTGAGGCGCACATCTGCTGGAACCACGAACAGCGAGGCGAAATAGACGAGGAAGAGTTCGCCGCCATCCTCGACGGGTCGAGCCAGGTGAACGAGGTCGGTCGCTGGGCAATTTCGCAGGCGTGCAGCCATGCGGCATTCTGGCCTGAATCAATCCGCGTTGCCGTGAACGTGCCAGTTCCGTTGTTCAGTTCCTCTGACTTTGTCGATGACGTGAAAGAGGCTTTGAAAAACGCGGAGATGCCTGCAAGCAGGCTAGAGCTGGAAATCAGCGAAGCGGTGTTTTTCGGTGATACCACAGTGGTCGACCGCACACTTGCGCAGCTTTTCAAGATGGGCGTGCGCCTGACACTGGACGAATTCGGCAGCGGCTATTCCTCGCTGTCCTATCTGCGCCGCGCGCCTTTTGATTCGATCAAGATCGATGAGAAACTCATTGCCGAGGCTGATCGCCATGACAGCCGCGAACTTGGCCTGATCCGGGCAATTGTCGCACTGTCCGATGCGCTCGACATGGCGACGATTGCGAACGGTATCGAGTCCAACGCATTGCTTGCATCGCTGCTCGATTGCGGAGTGAAACAGGTTGAAGGGCCGATATTCTCCGATCCTGTCACACGCGAAACGGTCGAATCCGAATTGCTGGGTGATAATTGGCAAATCGATCCCAGCTGTGACCGTCTGAAACGCGCGCGGCGGCGGACGGTCTATCGCAAGATCCACGTCATCCATGACGACCATTCTTACGAGGTGACCCTGCGCAACCTGTCGAAATCGGGCGCTCTTATACAGGGGCTGGCCGATGTGCCGAAAGGCACCCAATTCGTGGTCGATCTGGGCGGTGGGCAGCTTGCCGTGGCAACGGTTATCCGCAGCAACCTGGATACGCAGGGGCTGGAATTCGAACAATCGCTGATCGACGATGGTTCCGGCGGGCTATGCACCCGTTCCCGCGTCTCGCCCTATGCGCTCGCATCGGCAGGCGCCCCGCTGGCAGCGCTGGCACCGGGGAGTTACAAGGCGATGGAAGGCGGCCTGCTTGGCGGCGGAGCCAGCGTCCCGCAATTTGGCTACGCGCCAGAGGCAATGAACGAACCTGCCTGACATGCGATGAGCGCATGTTCAAAACGACTGTTGCGATTTTCGCGAATGACATACCGCGCACGGCTCGCTAAATGCGCGGATGCATGACTGACCTTTCCAAAATTCGCAATTTCAGCATAATTGCCCACATCGATCACGGCAAATCGACACTCGCCGACCGGCTGATCCAGTTCACCGGCGGGCTGACCGCGCGTGAGATGTCCGCGCAGGTGCTCGACAGCATGGATATCGAGCGTGAACGCGGTATCACGATCAAGGCCCAGACCGTCCGCCTTAATTACAAGGCGAAGGATGGCGAGACCTACCAGCTCAACCTGATGGACACCCCCGGCCACGTCGATTTCGCCTACGAAGTCTCCCGCAGCCTCGCCGCGTGTGAAGGCGCGCTGCTCGTCGTTGACGCGGCGCAGGGCGTTGAGGCGCAAACGCTCGCCAACGTTTACCAGTCGATTGAGCATGACCACGAAATCGTCTGCGTCATCAACAAGGTCGATCTGCCCGCCGCCGAGCCCGAACGCGTGCGCGAAGAGATCGAAGAGGTTATCGGCCTCGACGCATCCGACGCCGTGATGACATCAGCCAAAACCGGCATCGGCATCGAAGACGTGCTGGAGGCTGTCGTCGCCCGCATTCCCCCGCCCAAAGGTGAGCGGGACAAACCGCTGAAAGCCAGCCTGGTGGATAGCTGGTACGACCCGTATCTCGGCGTGGTTATCCTTGTCCGCGTGATCGAAGGCGTGCTGGGCAAGGGGCAAAACATCAAATTCATGCAGGGCGGCACACAGCACCTGGTTGACCGGGTGGGCTGCTTCACCCCGAAACGCGTCGACCTGTCAGAGCTTGGCCCCGGCGAGATCGGGTTTATCACCGCCCAGATCAAAGAGGTTGAGCAGGCCCGCGTCGGTGACACCATCACCACGGTAAAGAACGGCGCGACAGAGGCGCTGGCCGGGTACAAGGAAGTGCAACCGGTCGTGTTCTGCGGCCTGTTCCCCGTGGACGCTGCCGATTTTGAAAAGCTGCGCGAAAGCATCGGGAAGCTGCGCCTCAACGACGCATCGTTCTCTTTCGAGATGGAAAGCTCTGCCGCATTGGGCTTTGGCTTTCGGGCAGGGTTCCTTGGCCTGCTGCACCTTGAGATCATTCAGGAACGCCTCAGCCGCGAATACGACCTCGACCTGATCACCACCGCGCCATCTGTCGTCTACCGCCTGCAACTCAGCAAGTCGAAGACCGAGGATGCGAAGGAGATCATGATCCACAACCCCGCCGACTGGCCGGATATCAACCGCATCGACGCGATTGAGGAACCGTGGATCAAAGCGGTGATTTACACCCCGGACGAATATCTCGGCGCGATCCTGAAACTGTGTCAGGACCGGCGCGGGGTGCAGACCGACCTCACCTATGTCGGCGGCCGCGCGCAGGTGACGTACGAGCTGCCGCTGAACGAAGTGGTGTTCGATTTCTATGACCGCCTGAAAAGCATCAGCCGCGGCTATGCCAGCTTCGACTACGAACAGATCGGCCTGCGCGAAGGCGATCTGGTGAAGATGAACATCCTTGTAAATAACGAGCCGGTCGATGCCCTGTCGCTGATCGTCCACGCCAGCGTCGCCGAAGAGCGCGGACGCGGCATGTGCGAACGGCTGAAAGACCTGATCCCGCGCCACCTGTTCAAAATCCCCGTGCAAGCCGCCATCGGCGGCAAAATCATCGCCCGCGAGACGATTGCCGCCATGCGCAAGGACGTGACCGCGAAATGTTACGGCGGCGATATTTCCCGGAAGAAGAAACTGCTGGAAAAGCAGAAAAAGGGGAAAGCGAAAATGCGCGAATACGGCAATGTGAGCATCCCGCAGGAGGCGTTTATTGCTGCGCTGCGGATGGGGGAGGAGTAAAGCCCCGCGCCTAGCGCAGGCGTTTGCGCTAGCAAACGACAAGCTAGAAGCGAGAGGCTGTAACTCCGGCCAGCGGGTCCGCAAAGCGGAACCCGTCTGACGACGCCACGTGACGAATGAAGCGTTTGCGAAGCGAACGCGGAACGGCGCGTGGCGGCTCCGACCCTATAGGCTCAGTGCACTGGATATGGTGTTGAAGATATTTGCGAGGTTCAGCCCCAGACTCTG